>JBDGQF010000453.1:0-2323 GCA_042219255.1 Halobacterium sp.
G
The DNA here is from genome assembly GCA_042219255.1 of Halobacterium sp. Taxonomy (GTDB): domain Archaea; phylum Halobacteriota; class Halobacteria; order Halobacteriales; family Halobacteriaceae; genus Halobacterium. The sequence continues at coordinate 2 of JBDGQF010000453.1, forward strand.
CGCGCCACGACCGACGACTAGCCGTTCTCGCCGTCAGTCACCGGCGGCGTCCCGGCGCTGGCGGTCCGGGAGCGGGCCGTCGTACCCCTCGGGCACGTACTCGCAGAGCGGGTCGCTGCCCATCGGGTCGCCGGTCGCCGCGTACGCCCGCGACCGACTGCCGCCGCAGACGTGCCGGAACTCGCAGACGCCACACTTCCCGCGCAAGTCGTCCTTCTCGCGCAACTGCTCGAACAGGTCGCTGTCCCGATAAATGTCCACGACTGACTCCTCGCGGACGTTCCCCGCGGACTGCGGGAGGAACCCGGACGGGTAGACGTCGCCCGTGTGCGAGACGAACGCGAACCCGTCGCCCGCGGTGATGCCGCTGCGGCGCCGCGGCCCGGCGCCGTCGCCGCGCTCGCGCGCCCGTTGGGCTTTCACGCGCCGGAAGTGCGGCGCCTCCGTCGTCTTCACGCCGAAGTCCTCCTCGCGACTCGTCTCGTCCAGGAACCGCATCACGCGCTCGGCGCGCTCGGGCGAAATCGGGTCGAGGACTTTGCCCCTGCCGACGGGCACGAGGAAGAACACGCTCCAGAGGACTGCGCCGAGCTCACGCACGAGGTCTCGGACGGCCGGCAGGTCGTCGACGGTCTGCGAGCAGACCGTCGTGTTGACCTGCAGCGGCACACCCGCCTCGCGGGCGTCTCTGGCCGCCCGCACAGTCTCCTCGAAGCTACCGGCTTCCCCACGGAACGAGTCGTGCGACGCGGCGGTCGCACCGTCGATGCTGACAGCGAGCTGTTTCACGCCAGCGTCCGCGAGCGCGCGGACGGCCTCCGTTGACAGCGACCGCGTCCCGCTCGGCGTGACGGTCATGCGGAGGCCGATGTCCGTGCCGTAGTCGACGAACTCGACCGTGTCCTCGCGCGCGAGCGGGTCGCCCCCGGACAGGACGACCAACTGGTCGTCGCCGAACTCGCTGACGTCGTCCAGCAGCGCCTTCCCTTCGGTGGTGGACAGTTCGTCTGGGTGGCGGACTGGCGTCGCGTCGGCCCGGCAGTGCTCGCACGCGAGTTCGCACGCCTGGGTGACTTCCCAGATGAGCACGAACGGGCGCTCGTCGGTGTCTACTGGCGTCATCGTTGCTGTGAGGCGGCGGGCAGGTGACAGGGTCGTACTCGCGCCGCCCCACGCGGAGCGAGGGCGCGACGGGACTTACTTGGTCGTCCCTGTTCCCAGTCTCCGGGAACGTGCGCCGCCGCCTTTGGGCGAGAACCCGTAGCGGGCGGCATGACCAGCGACGACCGAACGCGCGTGACGGACGCGCCGCGCTCGGCGACCGGCCGCGAGTGGGAGGTGTTCGTGCGCGAGGGCGACGACGACCCACTGAAGCACGTCGGCAGCGTCACCGCGGCGACGGCGGACGCCGCCCACGAGCACGCCAGTCGGCTCTTCGAGTGGGCGGCCCGCGACGTCTGGCTGTGTCCCGCCGACGAGACGCGGCGGTACACCACGCACACGCTCGGCGACGAGGACGCGTCCACCTCGAACGAGGGGGCCGCGCCCGGAGAGGGTGGTGAGTCGGCGTGATTTCAGTCAGCAAACTGCTCTGCGGCCTGGACGCGGAGAGCGACGGCCTGCGGTACGACGCCGCCGACGAGTCCTCGCGCGAGCAGATAACGGAGGACAAACAGCAGCGGCCGGTCGTCGTCTGGAACCTCACGAAGCAGTGCAACCTCTACTGCTCGCACTGCTACGCCGCCGCCGACACGGAGACGGCGCCCGGCGAACTGTCCACGGCGGAGGGGAAGGCGTTCCTGGACGACCTGGCGGAGTTCGGCATCCCCGTGGTGTTGTTCTCTGGGGGCGAACCGCTCGTGCGCGACGACCTCGAAGAACTCGTCGCGTACGCCAGCGACGCCGGCATCCGGCCCGTGCTCTCGACGAACGGCACGCTCCTGACCGAGGAGCGCGCCGCGTCGCTGCGCGACGCCGGCCTCAAGTACGCCGGCGTCTCCGTGGACGGCCTCCCGGAGCGCAACGACGCGTTCCGCGGCGAGGACGGCGCGTTCGACGCCGCAGTGCGCGGCATCGAGCACAGCCTGGACGCCGGCCTCAAGACCGGCCTCCGGTACACGATTACGGAGGCGAACGCGCCAGACCTCCCGGACGTCGTCGACCTCCTGCACGACGTCGGCGTCGACCGCTTTTGCTTCTACCACCTCGACTACGGCGGCCGCGGCGCCGACATCAGCGACCTCGACCTCTCGCCCGCGGACACCCGCGAGGCCGTGCGGACGGTCTGTGACCTGACGCGCGAGTACCACGCGCAGGGCGAGG
>JBDGQF010000405.1:0-2319 GCA_042219255.1 Halobacterium sp.
CACTTCGACGAACTGAAGGAGCGGTACGCCGAGGAGGAGGAGAACGGCGACCAGATTGCGCGCGAGGAACTGGAGGCGCGCGCGGAGGAACTGGCGCCGTCGCGGCGGACGTACGTCGTGATGACGCTGGTCAGCACCATCATCGCGACGGCGGGCCTCCTGCTGGATTCGCCGGCGACCGTCGTCGGGTCGATGGTGATTGCGCCGCTGCTCGGGCCGGCGATGTCGGCGAGCGTCGGCACCGTCCTGGACGACGACGAGTTGTTCCGGCGCGGCGTCCGCCTGCAACTGCTCGGCGTCGCCCTCGCGGTGGTCGGCGCCGCGGCGTTCGCGTTCCTCGTGAAGACGACGAACGTGGTGCCCCCGGGCCTGGACGTGCTCTCGCTCGCGGAGGTGAGCGAGCGCCTGCGGCCGGACTTCCTGTCGCTGGTCGTCGCGCTCGGTGCCGGCGTCGCTGGCGTGTTCAGCCTGATGACGGGCGTCTCCGCGGCGCTGGTCGGCGTCGCCATCGCCGTCGCGTTGATTCCGCCGGCGGCGAGCGTCGGCATCGGCATCGCGTGGGGCGTCCCGACGCTCGCAGTCGGGTCGGGCGTGCTCGTGATGGTGAACGTGCTCTCAATCAACCTCGCGGCGCTGGTCGTGCTGTGGTACTCCGGCTACCGACCCGAGCGGTTCTTCGAGGTGGGGCAGGCGCGGTCGGCGCTCCTGAAGCGCGCCGCGGTGCTCGCCGTCTCCATCGCAGTGCTGTCGGCGTTCCTGGGCGGCGTCACGTTCGCGTCCTACGAGTCCGCGACGAACGAGCAGGCCGTCAACGACGCCATCGAGGGCGCGCTCGCGCAGTCCGAGTACGCGGACGTGGAACTGCTGGACACGAGCTACGAGTACAAACAGGGGTTCATCGTCCGTCAGCCACAGCGCGTCGTCGTCACCGTCGGCGTCCCGCCCGGCACCACGTACCCGGACTTACCGGAGCACCTCGCGGCGACCGTCGACCGAGAGACTGACACCGACCTGGAACTCGAAGTGCGGTACGTCTACCGCGAGAGCGCGACCTGACGGCGCCGCGTCCGTTACTCTTCGTGGGGGAGCGTCGGCTCGTATCCGACCGCGGCGACGGCTTCGTCGAGCGCGGCCTGCACGCCCTCGCCGGCTTCGACGCTCATGTAGCAGTCCGCTTCGACGTCCGTGGAGAGGTCGGCCTTGTTGCAGACGGTGACCAGCGGCACGTCCCCGAACTCCGCGGCGACTTCCGCGCGGAGCGCGCGCTGGGAGTCCAGTGGATAGCCGCAGGTCTCGCTGGCGTCCAGGAAGAACAGGATGACGTCGGCGGCGTGCCCGAGCGCGGACACCGCGACGTCCTCGATTTCGTTGCGGTCGTCGGCCGGCCGGTCGAGCAGGCCCGGGGTGTCCACAATCTGCCAGCGCACGTGGTCGACGTCGAAGTGGCCGACCTGAATCGCTTTCGTGGTGAACGGGTACTCCGCGGTCTCGATGTCCGCGCTGGAGACGGCGTTCACGAACGAGGACTTGCCGACGTTCGGGTAGCCGGCGACGACCACCGTGGGGTCGTCGGGGTCGATTTCGGGGAGGTCTTTGAGCGCGTCGCGGGCGCGGCCGACCGCGTCCAGGTCGTCCTCGATTTGATCCATGACCGAGCCCATGCGCGCGAACCCCTGTTTGCGGATTTTGCGAGCGGCGTCGGCGTCGCCGTACGGCAGTTTCCCGATGTACTCGCGGCCGAGGTCGTGGGTCTTGTTCGACGCCCACGTAATCTCGGAGAGGTGCTGTCGGAGTTCGTCGACGCCGCGGTCGTCGTCGAACTCGCGTCGGAGGACGGCGTCGGCGAGTTCGTAGTAGAACGGGTCGACGGTGTCGAAGTCCGGCCACGCGGACACGACGTTGTGGAGGTTGTCCCCGAGGATGTTCGAGGCCGTCTGCAGCATCGACTCCTGGGCCTCGACGCCCTGTTTGGCGCGTCCCGCGCGTGCCGCCCGGGAGAACGCCTTGTCGAGGAGTTCCTCCGACGTCGGCGTCGTCGGCAGGTTCTCGAAAATCATGCGCGTGGATAGGTCGGCGACACGTAAAAGAACACGCAATCGTCGGCCTCGCGGCGTCTCGCCGCGGATGCGCGCCCGGGCGGCGGCCCGCTCTCCGCGGGGCTTTCCGCGGCGGCCGCTGTCGCAGTCGGTGGGTGGCTGCCGGCGCGCTAGTCGGCGAACTCGCGGACGACTGCGGCGACCCGCGTGGGCGCGGTGACGACGCCTACGTGGCCGGCGTCGGCGACTTCGGTGCGCTCGACGTGTTCGAGGTGGTGCTCCA
>JBDGQF010000469.1:0-2284 GCA_042219255.1 Halobacterium sp.
TGCTCTGGGTCACCGCGTTCGGCGGCTACCTGCTCGCCGGCGCGGCGGACGGCCGCCGCCAGTACTGACGACGCAGCAATCCCTTTTGCCCGTGACGACGTGGGGGTGGGCATGAGCAGTCGCGAGAAAATCCTATCGTTGCTCCGCGAGAACGCGCGCTACTCCACGGACGACCTGGCGCGCCAGACCGGCCTCGACGCCGAGGAGGTCGAGGCGACCATCGAGTCGCTGGAGGCCGACGGCGTCGTGCGCGGCTACCAGGCCATCGTCGACACCGACCGGATGGACGACGAGCGCGTGCGCGCGTCCGTCGAGTTGAACGTCACGCTCGACCGCGAGACGGGCTACGAGGACATCGCCGACCGCCTCGCGAAGTTCCCGGAAGTCCAGGGCCTCCGACTGATGAGCGGGGACTTCGACTTCGCGATGGACGTCGAGGGCGACTCGATGAGCGAGGTGTCGCACTTCATCAGCGAGAAGGTCGCGCCCGTCCCCGAAATCACGCAGACGGTCACGCACTACGTCATGGACACGTACAAGGAGGGCGGCGTCGAGTACGGGGACGGCGACGAGGACGACCGGCTGTCGGTCTCGCCATGACGTTCGAGCAGTCCGAGCGCCTGGAGGACGTGCCGCCCAGCGGCATCCGGCGGTACTTCGAACTCGCCGAGGAGTACGACGACATCATCTCCCTGGGCGTCGGCGAACCGGACTTCGCGCCGCCGTGGGCGGCCCGCGACGCCGCCATCGCGTCCCTGGAGCGCGGTCAGACGTCGTACACGCCGAACCGCGGCCTCCGGGAGCTCCGCGAGGAAATCGCCGCGAACGCCCGCGAACAGTACGACCTCGACTACGCCCCGGACGAGGAGATTCTGGTGACGGCGGGCGCGAGCGAGGCGCTCGACCTGGCGTTCCGCGCGTTCCACGACCCCGGCGACGTGGTCGCAGTCGCACAGCCGTCGTACCTCTCGTACGTGCCGAGTGCGAAGCTCGCGGGGGCGGAAGTCGTGGACGTGCCGACGCGCCCCGAGGACGAGTTCAAACTCACGCGCGACGTGCTGGAGGACGCCGGCGCCGCCGACGCGGACACGCTCGTGATGTGCTATCCGAACAACCCGACGGGCGCGACGATGACCGGCGACGAACTCGCGGAGGTCGCGGCGTTCGTCCGCGAGCACGACATGCGCGTGTTCTCGGACGAAATCTACGCCGACCTGACGTACGAGCACGACCACACTTCCATCGCGACGCTGCCGGGAATGCGCGAGCGCACCGTCGTCTTCAACGGGTTCTCGAAGGCGTTCGCGATGACGGGCCTGCGCCTCGGGTACGCGATGGCGCCGCCGGACGCCATCGAGGCGATGAACCGCATCCACCAGTACACGATGCTCTCGGCGCCGACGACGGCCCAGCACGCCGCCATCGAGGCGCTGCGAAACTGCCGAGACGAAGTGGTCGAGATGCGCGAGCAGTACGACAGCCGCCGGAACTTCGTGCTGTCGCGGTTCGCGGAGATGGGCGTGGACTGCTTCCCCGCGTCGGGCGCGTTCTACGTGTTCCCTGAGTGCCCCTGGGAGGACAGCGACGCGTTCGCGGAAGCGCTCATCGAGGAAGAGGGCGTCGCCGTCGTGCCGGGGCACGTGTTCGGCGCGGGAGGCGACGGCCACCTCCGCGTGACGTACGCGACTGGCCTCGGCGACCTGAAGGAGGCGCTCGCGCGCTTCGAGTCGTTCGTCGAACGCCGACCGGAACAGTAGGCAGGTGCCAGCGCCCGTTCAGGGCGTGATGACGAGTTTCCCGAAGAAACTGTCCTCGAGGACTGCGCGCTGCGCCTCGCCGGCCTCGTCGAGGTCGTAGGTGCGCGCGAGTTCGATGGAGAGGTCGCCGGTCGACATGAGGTGTGCGACCCCGCGCAGCGGCACGCGGAGGTCTGGCGTGTTGAACATGCTCATGAACTGGTAGGTGACGTCCTTCGAGCGCGCGGCGCCGTCGTTCGTGAACCCGGGGTCGGGACTGTTCTCGCCGATGCCGACGACGCGGCCGTTCTGCGCGGCGACGTCCGCGTCGAACTGGAGGTAGTCGTCGAGGCGGTGGTCGAGCGTCACGTCCACGCCGCCACCGGACGCGTCCAGTACTGCGTCTTCGAGGTCGTGGCGCGTGTAGTCGAGGATGGTGTCGGCGCCGAGGGCGTGCAGGTCGTCGTGGTACTCGCTGCGCGCGGTCGTGTGGACGCGCGCGCTCACCGCGGCCGCAATCTGGACGGCGGCGTGCCCGACGCCGCCCG
>JBDGQF010000335.1:0-2266 GCA_042219255.1 Halobacterium sp.
GGCCCACAGAACCCCTACGGGATGGACGAGGACTGCCGGAACTGTCCCGGCCTCTGTGACGTCCGCGACAGCGTCGTCCACGGGTACGGCGACGTCGGCGCGGACTTCGTGTTCGTCGGCGAGGTGCCGAGCGAGGCCGCCGAACAGACCGGCGTCCCGTTCACGGGCGACGGCGCTGGCGAGCGCTTCCAGCACATCCTCGGGAGCGTCGGCCTCAACTACTCGCTCCCGTCGAGCGACGAGCCGGAACTGGACAACGCCTACCTCACGTACCTCGCGCGGTGTCGCCACCCCGAACGCGGCCCGACCGACGAAGAGGTCGTGACCTGCGAGCCCTATTTGAACGCCGACATCCGCATCATCAACCCGGAAGTGCTCGTGCCGGTCGGCCAGCGCGCGCTCACGGAACTCGGCAAGGAGTACACGACCGAACCGGCCGACGAACTCGACGTCGAGGAACTGCACGCGTCGACGGTCCGAGGCCGCGGGTTCGAACTCGCGCCGATGATTCACCCGCGCGACCAGACCGACGACGAGACCGACGAGTACATCGACTTCTTCCTCGACCTCCTGGAATCGGACTACCGCCAGACGAAGGGGCGCCGCGGACGCTGAAGACGAGGGGCGCCGCGGACGCTGAAGACTGGACACTCGGTGCTACTTGCTACTCGCGGTCGACGCTGGGTGCTGCGTTCAGAACGAGCGAAAAGTGTTCAGTTGGCGGTACTGGTACGCGTCTTTCAGTTGGCGGTACTGCTACGCGTCTCGGTCCACAGGGCTACCAGTACGGTGCGGTCAGGAGTGCGTCGTCGGTCAGTCAGTGAGTCGTCGACATTGCGGTGGACAGTCGGTTTGCCGGTGAGTCGTCAGTCTGCCAGTCTGGGCAGCGACTATGGTCTACCAGTACGGCGTCCGGAGGTTGTCCGGGCCGCCGGCGCCGCCGACGCCTGCGCCGACGATGGCGAGGACGACGGCGGCGACGAGCACGGCTGTCGCCACTCTCGCGGCGTCTTCGAGCGCCGCCACCAGCGACGGTGCGGCGCCGACCAGACCGACGACGACCGCCAGTACTGCCAGCCCTGCGAGTGGCTTCAGCGGGTTCATGGGGCACAGTCGTAGGACGGCGTCCAACTTAGTTTTCTCGGCCACGGCGACGCCTGATGGGAGTGTCACGCTCCGTGCCAGTCGATGGACGCACGAGACCGCGGCGTTGAAGCGTCCCGCTGACAGAGTACCGCCCATGACAGTCGTCGCCGTCACGGTCGACCCGCCGCGGGAGGGACTCGTCCTGCCCGCGCTCGCCGAGTCGTCGCCGCTCTCCGAGCGCGAGGCAGTGTCGCTGTACGAGGCGATGGCCGCGGACGCGTTCCACGCCGTCGTCGCCAGCGGCGGCGACCTGCTCGTGAACTACCGGCCGGACGACGCGATTCCGGACGAACACGTGCCGTCGGACGCCGACGCGGAAGCCGAAGTCCGCGACCTCGTCTCAGACGTCCTGACCGACGAGGAACGAGAGGACGTGCGCGTCGAAGTGCAGGTCGGGTCGTCGAAGCACGCGCGCGTCGGGAACACGATTACGCACCTCCTTGAGAACGAGGGCGCGAACTCGGCGGCCGTCCTCGAACCGGACGCGCCGCTGGTCGCGCGCAAGCACGTCGACAGCGCCGCGATGAAACTCCGCCGGAACCCCGTGGTCGTCGGGCCGTCTCGCGGCGGCAGTGTCTACTTCGCGGGCTTCAAGCAGCCCGTCGACTTCGCTGGCGCGTGGGACGCGCCCGAGGTCGAGAGCGTGACCGAGCGCGCGCTGGACGCGGGCTACGACGTCGACTTCATGGCCGAGCAGACGCGCGTCCGGACCGGTGACGACCTGGCAACCCTGGTCGCCCAGCTGCGCGCCCGTGGCGCGGCAGACCGAATCCTGCCGCCGTACACGGCGGCCTACGTCGACGACCTTGGTCTACGGACGGTCGAGGAGGACGGCGAGCGCGTCGTCGTCCGGGACTGAGGAGGCGGACTGGTCGCGAGCGGAGGGCGCCCGACCCCTGATTGCAAATGTTCTCAGTGGTGTAGTGGGGCCAGGGGGGGAGTGGCTCCCACCCCGGTTTGCAAGTGAAGTAGTAGCAGAGAGTGTGGTGAGGGAGGGCAGCGACAGTCCTACCCCGTATTTCGAATGTTCTCGGTCGGAGCGGAGTCCCCGGCTTGGAACGAGGCAGAACGTGGTACTCGGTGTCCGCAGTGTGCGATTACTCCGTCTCTTCGGCCATCG
>JBDGQF010000378.1:0-2266 GCA_042219255.1 Halobacterium sp.
TGCCGAGGTCGCCGAGTTTAATCCAGGGGAGGAACGCGCCGAGGACGGTGAGGCCTGCGCCACCGAGTGCAATCTTCTCGTGCTGCGAGTACTGACTCGTATCTGTCATCCGGGCAGACGACACCAACCAGTCTACTTAAACTATTAGATTGGAATTATGTCACTTCCGGGCGGAACCAAACTCCCGTTCCCGGGAACGGAGTAGTTCGTTATCTGAACTGACTGACGCGCCCGTCCGACTCGCCGACGAACAGCGAGTCGCCGACCGCGGCGAGTTCGGTCACGCCGTCCACGTCAGTTACTTCCCACAACAGGTCGCCGCTCGCCGCGTCGAGCGCGTGGAGGTTGCCGTTCCCGTTCCGCGTGTCCGGGTCGCCGACGTAGACGGTGCCGTCGGCGACGACGGGCGCCGTGAACCACCCGAGCCGCTGGAACGACCACCGTCTCTCGCCCGTCGCCACGTCGATTGCGTGCAGCGTCGTCGTGTCCGCGAGATTGTACCCGCCCTCGGACTCGCCGTACTGCATCGAGACGACGTACGCGCGGTCGCCGTCGGTCGCCACCTGGCCCGCGCTGTCACCGAGTTCCACGTGGTACTCGTGGTCGCCGCCGGCGACCGCGTGCAGTCCACACCGGCCCGACCAGTGGCAGACGGACGTCCCGGCGAGCACGTACTCGCTGGTGACGACGGGACGCACCGGCCCGACGACCTCCGGACACGTCCACTCCCGTACTGGCGCGTCCGCGAGCACGCCACCGAGCGCGCCCCGCGGCGCGTACGCGGTGACGTCGTCACCGACGAGCAATCGGTCGCCGTCGAACCCCGGCACGGCGTTGTCGTCGGTGGACAGCGACCACCGCCGCCGCCCGGACGCGACCGCGACCGCTTCGAGACCGTACTGGAACCCCACGTACGCCGTCCGCTCGTCCACCAGCAACCCCGTCGCTTCGTTGTCGCTGGCCGCCTGCAACCGCCACTGCTCGGTCCCGTCCATCGCGAACGCGCTCGCCTCGTTCGCCCCAGCAGCGACCACCACGTTCTCGCCGATAGCGACCTGGTGTGCCGGCGCCGCCGTGTCCCACGCCGAGTCCGCCGCCCCGTACTCGAACGCCGAGACGCTGTGCTCAGTGCCGACGTACAACCGGTCGGCGTCCGCCGCGAGCGCAGTGACCTCCCCACCGACCTCGTAGGACTCCACGCGCACCGCGTCCTCGCGCGGCGGCGACGCGTGCGGATTCCGGCCCGTGTTCCCCGCGTCGTACCGCGGCTGCCGCCATACTCCCCGGGGCGTCGATAACGGCGCCGGCGACCAGGCACCGTACCGCGCCACACCACCAGCGACGACGCCAGCCGCGGCCAACCCACCCGCTTTCAACACGTTACGTCTGGAGGGCATCGGGCGGCGGTTCGCCAGGCACCGGCAAGTGTCTGGTGTCCACTCGCGACGACTGCAAAACAGGGCGGCCTGCGGTCGCACTGCCGGTCGCTCGCTCATTCGGTGGCTCGCTGCGCTCGCCACGCTGCTCGCGGGTTGCGGTGCTCCCCACTCGCTTTAACATGGCCTCCCGTTGGTCGGCCACGCGGCTCACGCATCGCTTCGCTCCGCGTTCGCTCATTCGGTGGCGCGCCGATGGCGCGCCACCCGACCCGCGCTGCTGAAGTGTCCTCGCACCTACTACCAGACAATGAGTGACGCCAGCGGCCCGCTGCAACCGGACCGACCGGAGGCCGAGAAGCCGTTCCGGGTCGACGCGCCGTTCGACCCCGCCGGCGACCAGCCACACGCCATCGAACAGCTGGTCGAGGGGTACGAGCAGGGCGCAGAGAAACAGACGCTGCTCGGCGTGACGGGTTCCGGGAAGACGAACACCGTCTCCTGGGTCGTCGAGGAACTCCAGCAGCCGACGCTGGTCATCGCGCACAACAAGACGCTCGCCGCGCAACTGTACGAGGAACTCCGGAACCTCTTCCCGGACAACGCCGTCGAGTACTTCGTCTCCTACTACAACTACTACCAGCCGGAAGCGTACGTCGAACAGACGGACAAGTACATCGAGAAGGACGCGTCCATCAACGACGAAATCGACCGGTTGCGGCACTCCGCGACGCGGTCGCTGCTGACGCGCGACGACGTCATCGTCGTGGCGTCCGTGTCCGCCATCTACGGGCTCGGTGACCCACGGAACTACGAGGACATGAGCCTCCGCCTGGAGGTGGGGCAGACCATCGACCGCGACGAACTCCTGGGACGGCTCGTCGACCTGA
>JBDGQF010000172.1:0-2263 GCA_042219255.1 Halobacterium sp.
CCACGCTACCCAAACCCTTTCTCCGTCCTCCCCCTACGTCCGGTATGGCCTTCGACCCGATGGACTCCTCGATGGAGCAGGACGCGGTGAACGAGATTGTCGACAAGGCAATCGAGAACAACGACGTCGTCCTCTTCATGAAGGGCGACCGCCACATGCCCCAGTGCGGGTTCTCGAAGCGCGCGGTCAACCTGATTACGCAGTACCGGCCGGACGTCCACACCGTGGACGCGCTCCAGAGCCTCGACGAGTTCCGCGTCGCGCTCGAAGAACACAGCGGCTGGGAGACCATCCCCCAGACGTTCGTGGACGGCGAATTCATCGGCGGCAGCGACATCCTCTCCGAACTCGAAGAGCGCGGCGAACTCGCTGACGAACTGAACGCCGACGAAGCAGACGTCGACGCCGCACCGACCAGCGACGGCGGCGCCGACGACGAAATCGAGTCCCCCTTCTAGGCGGCGCGGCGGCCGGCCGCGTTCACGGCTGACTCACTTCCGGTTCCGCTTCGATAGCGAGGTCGCTGCCGGTCGTGCGCACCATGCGGTCGGTGACGTCCTCCATCGCGTCCACGACGTCGTCCAGCACTGCGGCCAGTTCGCGGCAGACGAGCGCCGTTTCGCCGTCAGCGTCCGCGAACGCTTCCGCGACCGCGTCGTTCCGGAGGCGGTCGCACTCGCTCTCGACGTCGCGCACGCGCTCGACGTCGTCCGCGATGGACGTCGACTCCTCCGGGTTGCACAGCACGGCGACGTAGTCGGTGACCGCCGACCGGAGCGCGTCCATCGCGTCGACGGCGCACTCCGCCATCTCCACGAACCGGCGGCGGCGCGCGGGCGGCAGCGACGGCCGGAACGCCGCGAGGTCGGTGGCGAACTGTTCGACGGCGTTCGCCACCTCGTCGAGGGCGTGGAACAACTCGATGGTCTGGCCGGCGTGCAAGTGCACGCGCGTCAACCGGATGCCGAGGTCGCGGACGTCGGCGTCCGCGACGAGCGCGCAGATGCGGCGGTTCGCGCGGTCGCAGTCGCTCTCCAGCGCGGCGACGCGGTCGACGACCGCGCCGTAGTCGTCGGCGGGGTACGCGTCCAGCAGTTCCGGCAGGCACGCCACGCAGTCGACGGTCAGGCCGAGGTACGTCTCCGTCTGCGAGACGAGGCGGTCACCGAGGTGGGCCGTGTCCTGTTCGGGCATCGTCCGTGAGCGCGGCGCGGACGGAAAAGGCGGTTGCTATGAGGCGTCCGGAACGCTCACGAGTGGTATTGAGTCACCGGTTGGCGGGGTCGGTGGCGTGCGCGAGCACTGTCCAGTCGCTGGCCGCCAGCGGGTCGCCGAGCGCCTGCACGGGTTCCTCGAACACGCGGGAGAGGACGGCGTCCGACCAGCGCGCGACCCGGTTGTCGCTTTCCTCGTAGGCCTCGTTCACGTGTTCCAGGTCGTCGGCTTCCATGTACCACCGGACGGCGTAGTCGCCGCGCGTGCGTTCCAGCCAGAGCGTCTCCGTCCACATGCGTTCGTCTTCGATGACGTCGCCGGACGCCGCGACGAGGCGGCGGTGTAGCCACGTGTCCTCCAGCAAGTCGATGCCGGCGACCAGGCCGCGCGCTATCGCCGCCGGGACGCCGCTGTGGACGCCGAGTCGCACCAGCACGACGTCCGGGTCGTCTGGTGTGCCGGGGCGGGCCGGGTTGCAGACGTGAACTGCTTGCTCGCTGGCGTTGACCCGCCGCCGGGCAGTCTCGTCGAGGTGGGCGGCAAGTCCCGCGTCGAACAGCGGCGACCGCTCGCGCAGTTCCGCGTCCGGGCCGTCCCAGGCGTCCGTCGTCACTTCGACGTACCAGCCGAGCGCCGCACCGTCGTCGCCGTTCCGGAGGAACAGCGTGACGGTGGCGACGTCGCCACCGTCGACGAGCCAGGCGGCGTCCGCGGCCCCATTCGGACGCTCGGACGCGACCAGCGCCTCGACGGCGTCGGCCGCGCCGTCGCGGACTGGGTGTTCGACGTAGACCGCGTCCGTGCGCTCGTACGCCTCCGGCGGTGGCGCCGCGCCGTCCGCGTACCGGTTCCGGCGCGTGCTGTCAGCAGGCATACCTGGGAGTCGTGACCGGTGCCTACTGGGCGTTCGGATGTGTCAGGAGAAAAGCAGAATGTTGGTCGGTCGGGGCTGCCCGGACTGCTGGCGCGGTCAGTAGATGAGTTCGTCGTCTTTCTCGACCATGTAGAGGGTGCGCGCGGCGATGTTGACCGCGTGGTCGCCGACGCG
>JBDGQF010000358.1:0-2262 GCA_042219255.1 Halobacterium sp.
ACCGCCGGTTCAAATCCGGCCCTTGGCTTTCATTCGTCTCGGTTTTTGACGCGGTAGCGGGTAGTCTCGCGTGGTGTATTCGTCGAGGGGTTTGTTGGCGAGTTACACGGACTCCTGGACGCGCACTGAGCAGGTCTCTCCGCGGGACGGCTGGGTTCTGTTCCTGCTTCGAGGCGCGCGAGTACGCTTGCGTAGTGGCGTCGCCGGTCAGTGGAACGTGGAAGGGCGCCGGCTTCGGGGTGCCAACCCCGGGTGTTCGAGGTGAGGAACTGTTTTCTCGAGTGCGAGTGGGCCGCCGGGTCGGCCCGCAGACTAAACAGGGCGCTGGCCGTCGCTGTACGTGTATGCCTACAATCGTCGACCGTGCACGCGAGTACGACGGGTTCGAGTCGGACGACCAGGCGGCGGATACCGTGGACGCTGTGTTGGAGACGCTGGCCGAGCGGTTGTCGCAGGGGGAGGCCGAGGACATCGCCGAGTCGCTGCCGGGGCGGTACGCTGACGAGGTACGGGGGCCGGCGCCGCGACACCCACAGGAGTATTCGGTGGTGGAGTTCCTCGACCGCGTGGAGGAGCGCGCGGATATCGAGCACGGGCGCCGGGAGGAACGCGTGGCGGCGGCCATGACTGCAGTGGCGGACGCGGTTCCCGACGAGGAGGTGGCGCGGGCGCGCGAGCAGTTACCCGACGAGTACGACCGGTTGTTCGGCGCGGACTCGTAGGTCGAGGGGGTCGGGCGGCCGCCAGGTGTGGTCGCGCGGTGGGTGGTCGTCGTGGGAGGGCGCGCCGGTGGAAAGTAACGATTATACGACGCGCTCTCTACGCTCCGTGTATGCAACGACGTGCTGCGACGGTGTCCGTCGCGGTCTTCCTTCTGCTGGCCGCGGGCGCGTATTCGTACGTCGGCGTCGCCCAGCAGCCGGAGATTTCGCTGGAAGACCCCGACTACGAGGTGTCGGCGGGCCAAACGCTGACCATCGGCGACACGACCTACAACTTCTCGGACGTGGGTGACGGGTCGGCGACGGCGACGTGGGTGAACGAGTCCGCGCGGTACACGGCGACGTGGGAGGAGAACGACACAGTCGTCTACAACGGCACCAATTACACGGTCGTCATTCCGGAGCAGTCGGAGTACAACCAGTTCGAACTGCGGGAGAACCAGACCGTGGACAGGCCGACGGTCGTGCAGAACGGGACGACGTACGTCATCGTTGAGGAGGACGGCGAGCGGAAGCTCGTGCCGCGCGACGAGTACTTGCCGGAGCCGATGGTGTACGTGTTCCAGGAGGGCGACCGCATCGACCGGCCGGACAACGACAACGAGACGCGCGTGGCGTCGGTGTCGGAGTCGTCGGTGACTATCGAGTGGTTCGCGCCGCGGACAAACGAACTGAGCTTCGACGAGGGCGAGAACACGACGGTTGGCGGGACGCCGTATCTCGCGCACTTCACGGCGGACGGGTCGGTGTTGCAGTTGACGACTGACTACGAGGACTATCACTCCGACGTGGACGCCCAGGAGGAGTTCAAGGAGCGCACGAACGGACTCTGGGGGGTTGCCATCCTGAGTGGGTGTGCGGCCGTGCTGTTGGCGATGCTGGCGTTCATGCCGTCGCGGTACTGACGCGGCGCTGGGCGGTTCCGTCAGCGTTATCGTGTTCCGTGGCGATTCGCCGTGCATGCAACAGGTGTTCGAGGATTCGCTGGACGCGTACGGCGTGCTGGTCGGCGCGTTCGTCGCGCTCGTCGGTCTCGGGACGCTCGTGGGGATGCCGTGGCAGTACAGTAACAGCGGCGCCGTGACCGTCCTGCAGGTCGTTGGCGCGCTCGCGACGGTCGGCGTCGGCGTCGGTCTGGCGTGGCTCGCGCACTCGCAGTAACCCCGGAGCGACGCGACCCTGGTTTTCGCTGTTATCCGAGGAGGAGGCGGACGTTCACGGCCGTGAGGAGCGTGCCGAGCGCGGCGAGCAGGAGCGGTGGGAACGCGTAGAGCGTGCGGTCGCGCCACGCGTGCATCGCGTACACGCTGAGCGCGAGACACCCGAGGAAGACGGCGAGTTTCAACGCGACGAGGCCCGCGAGGCCGAGCGAGTCGACGGCAGCGGCGACGAGCGGGTTGCCTTCCTGGACGTGGGGCGCGTAGAACACGAGCGCGACAGTGGTGACGACGTCGCCGACGCCGTACGCCGTCGTCGCGGCAATCCACAGCCAGTAGAACTCGTTTTCGTCCGTGACGCCGTCCGCTACGCCCAGCCACTC
>JBDGQF010000094.1:0-2258 GCA_042219255.1 Halobacterium sp.
TCGTAGCCGGAGACGATGCGGACGTCGCTCGCGCCGTCCAGAATCTCCACCAGCTGGGCCTGGAACTCGCGCTGTGCGTCCCAGTCCCTGTCGACCGCACGGTACACGAAGTCCTCGTAGGCCTCGGTGCTCATGCCGGCTTTCTGGGCGTTCCCAGGGCCAGGGTACTGCGTGCCGACCCAACGGAGGTCGCGGAGTTCGTCCTGCAACGGCTTGTCCGCCTTCCGGAGCGCGGTCACGACGTCCGCGGGGACGTCGCTGCTCTCCGCGAGGTTCTGCGACGCGCTGACGCCGATGTACGCGTCCGTCGCTTCCAGGGCGGCGAGCGTGTGTTCGGCCGTCTCGACGTCCCCTGGGTCGACGGCGCGCTTGAACGCGCGACTCGCCCGCGACCCGCGCCAGGACAATGCCGGGCGCGCGCCAATCTCGCCGAGTCGTTCGAAGACCGCGACAACCAGGGGTTCCGCTTCGGGCGGCGCGACGACGCGCACCATGTCCCCGCGTTCGACCTCGACGCACTGGTCGACGAGGATTTCGGCGTGCCGCCGGATTCGGTCGTCCATACACGCACCCCCAGAGCAGTCCGCAAAAGCCTACGGGAAGCGGGTGTCCGGTGCGGACTACCGGCAACCGCGAGGGGTTCCGTGTGTTCCGGCAAACGCGTCGCGGGACGCGTGTTTCAAGACCCGTTAGGGGGTACTCGCGGGCGTACTCGTGTCCGACGACGGCAGTCCGCTGGCGCTGTTCCGGAACGCGGAGTTCGTGGCGCTGTCCGGTACGGCGTTCGCCCGCTCGCAGGCGTACTCCACGATTCTCATCGCGCTCGCGCTGTACGCCGACGCGTTCGGCACCACTGGCGTCGTCGAAGGCCTCTGGGGGACGTCGTTCGCCGTCGTCCAGTTCCTCATCGTGTTGCCGCTCGGGCGCGCCGTCGACACCGGGAACGCCAAGCGCTGGCTCATCGCCGGATTCCTCGTGAACGTCGCCGTCTTCGTCGGGTTCATCTTCGTGTCCACGCCCGTCCACGTCATCCTCGTGCGCGTCGTGCAGGGGGTCGGCGCGAGCATACTCTGGATTACCGGCACCACCGTCGTCGGAGAGATTGCTGGCGACGACGCGCGCGGCCGCTGGCTCGGCGTCTACAACCAGGTCGCGGCGATGTCGTCGTTCCTCGGCGACCTGGTCGGCGGCTACCTCCTGCACACGTACGACTTCACGCTCACGTACGTCTTCCTCTCCGCTATCACGCTCGGCGCGACCGTCCTCGTCTGGGTGGCGCTCCGTGACGACCCGGGCGGCCAGGGTGACGCCGAGGAACGAACCGGTCTGGAGACGCTGCGCGGCCTCCTCGACCGGCCGATGGTGCAGTCGCTGGTCGCTTTTCGCGTCGCGTTCAGCATCGGGAAGATGTCCATCATCATCTTCCTCCCCATCTACGCGCGGACGACGTTCGGCGTCGACCCGCTCGCCATCGGCGGCATCCTCGCCGGCGGCAAACTCGCGAAGGCCGCCCTCCAGGGGTACATGGGCGACCTCACCGACCGCCTCGGCGGCGAACACCGGTTCGTGCTCGCGGGCGCCTTACTGTACGCGCTCGGCGTCGCCATCGTCCCGCTCGCCGCGCTCGCACAGGACGTCGTCAGGCCAGTCACGCTCGCCGTCTCGCGCTGGTCGTACACGGTCACTGGGCCAGTGGCGACGCTGTTCGTCGCGTACCTCGTGCTCGGCGTCGCCGACTCCGTCCGCCTCCCCGCGAGCATGTCGCTGTTCGTCACCGAGGGCGAACACCTCGACTCCGTGGCGTCCAGCATGAGTCTGCGCTCCATCTCCTGGAAGGTCGGCCAGATTGCCGGCCCCGTGGTCGTCGGCGCAATCAAGGACGTCGCCGGCCCTGAAGCCGCGTTCGCCACCGCCGCCGGGTTCATCGTCGCCGCCGCGGCCGTCTTCGTCGGCGTCCGCTCGTACGCCGTCCGCGTCGACAGCGCGCCGGCGTCAGGTGATTAATGGCGCACGCGGTCTGTGTCGTGGTACTCGAAGCCTGCCGGCTTCTGCAACACCGGTTCGGGCGTTTTCAATGGGGACTCGCTGTGGGGGGTCGAATCGACCGACACTGACTGCCGGCAACTGACTGGCTGCAACCGACTGGCGGCAACTGACACTACAGTCGAGTGACGTGTCCCGGCACCCTCAAGGGAGATGCACGCACTGTTGGGGCACGGACAGCAGATGGACACCCACGACCCACTCGTCGTCCTCTA
>JBDGQF010000337.1:0-2242 GCA_042219255.1 Halobacterium sp.
GGCTCGTCGCTCGCCGGCACGAACGTGCCGTCGTCGCGCTCCACGACGCCCAGGTCGGCGGCGTGTTCTCTGAGTATCTGCCGGACGACGCCCTCGTGGGGCTGTCCCTCGACGTACTCGCGAATCTCGGCGGGGTCGAGCGGCCGCACGCCCTTCAGGTACTTCGCGTTGTCCAGGACTGCGTCCCTATCGACGACCACAGCGGTCACCTCCGTCTGCGCGTCGCAGCGTCCGCGTCATCTGCCCGCGTCCTCGTAGGCGTCCTCGAACTCCTCGCGGTCGGCGTCCGCGAGCCGTTTCGCCGCCTCCGCGACAGCCTCCGTGCCGTCGAACGCGTCCTGGATGTCCGCGTACACGCGCGAGTTCCCGCTCGTCACGCGGTCTGCGAGGTCGGCGAGGTCGCTGTACACGGGCGTCGCCAGCGTCTCCGGGACGTCGTCGGCCGCGAGCGCGAACGCCAGCACCGCCGCGTGCGCGCGCCCCTGAATCGTCTCCATCGCGTCGTCGTGCTCGTCCGGCGCGACGTCCACAAGCGAGTTCCCGGCGGCGGTCAACCACTCGCGGACGTGGTCGGTCGCCGGCCCCGGCGCGCTCTCCGAGACCGCAATCCGGCCGGGCGCGTGCTCCGGCGCGAACAACGGGTGGAAGCTCACGCGCTCTCGGGCGGGAGCCGTCTCGGCCATCGCGCGCAGCGGCGCCACCATCTCCCCAGTGAAGTCCACGACGGCCTGCTCGGCGCGGCCGGCGTGCGCTTCGATGGCGTCCACGGCCGCGCCCATCGGCACCGCGACCACCACCAGCCCGAACGACTCCTCGGTGTCCAGTGGGACGGCCCGCGACCGCCGGCCGAGCGCGTCCGCGGCCGCTTCCGCGCGCTCGCTGTCGACGTCCGCGAACGCCACCGGCGCGTCGGCCAGGCCCGCGAACCAGCGGCCGACGTCCCCAGCCCCCACTACGAGTACGTCCATCGAGTCACGATAGCGCACCGGCCGGCAAAAACAGTTCGTTCACACGACCCGGTGACGGCGTCCGACGGGACGCCCCGTCCCGTCGGCCGTCTGCCCTCCCGGTTCCCGGAGGTCGACCGTCTGCCATTCCAGTTCCCGGAGGTCGACCTTCCGGCTTCCAGTCCCCGGAGGCCGGCCAGCAGTCCAGTTCCATAACGTGATAATTCGGAACGTGGATTTTTGTAGTGGGGTCGGAATTCCCGGTCTATGTCGCCGGTGCCCGCCCACCTCGCCGACACCGACTCCTCCCGGGAGTGGCTGGTGGGCGCGCTCGGCGCCGGCCTCACGCTGGCGGCGCTCGGACACTTCCACACGCACGGCCGCAGCGAGCCACTGGTCGTCGCCGCCACAGTCCTGCCGGCCGTCGCGGTGCTCGCGTACGGCGTCTGGTTCTGGCTGTCCGACCAGGTCGCCGCGCGCGGCGACGCCGTCTTCGCGTGGGCGGTCGGCGGCGCCGGCCTCGTGCTCGCGTTCGACCTCTGGGCGACCACCGTCAACGCCTACGGCGCCGGCGCGAACACGAGCCACGTCTTCATCCAGCACACGAGCATCGGCGCGCTCGGCGCCGCGCTCGCCGGCACGTACAGCGAACATGGCCGCCACCAGGCCCGCGCGCACGACCGGTTGCGGCGCGCGCTCGACGCAGCGATGGACGGCGTCGCCGTGCTCGACGCGGACGGCTGCATCGCGTACGCGAACGGCGCGTTCTGCGAGGACTACGGCGCCGACGACCCGTCCGCCGTCGTCGGCACGCACTGGACGGAGTACTACCCCGGCGACGCGGAGTCCCAGTTGGCGGCGGTGTTCGACTCGTTCGCGGACGGGAGCAGCGACTACTGGCACGGGAAGGTCGTGGCGCGCCGCGTGGACGGCCGCACGTACCCCCAGGAGCTGTCGATTACGCCGCTCCCGGACGGCTGCGTCTGGGTGTCCAGGGACGTCACCGACCGCGAGGAGCGCGACCAGCGGTTGCGCGTGCTGAACCGCGTGCTCCGGCACAACGTCCGGAACTCCCTGAACGTCGTGCTCGGTCACGCCAACCGCCTCGACGAGGAAGTCGAAGACTCCGACGACGCCGAGCGCATCGTCGACGCCGCCGAGGAACTGCTCGCAGTCAGCGAGAAGGCGCGCGTCGTCGAGCGCGTCCTGGACAGCGACGACCTGACCACCGCCACGCTCGGCGACCTCGTCACCGAGGAGGTCGAGCGTGCGCGGTCGAACTACCCGGACGTGGA
>JBDGQF010000418.1:0-2232 GCA_042219255.1 Halobacterium sp.
AGGTCATCGTCGGCGGCCTCCGCGACCCCTCGTTCGGCCCCGTCGTCCTCACCGGCCTCGGCGGCTTCTTCACCGAAGTCTACGAGGACACCAGCCACCGCATCGCGCCAATCGACGCCGCGGAGGCCAGAGAGGCCATCGAGGAACTCACCGCCATCGAACTCCTAGAGGGGTACCGCGGCCGCGAACCCGCCGACGTCGGCGCGCTCGCGGACGTCGTCGCGGCGGTCGGCGACCTCGTCACCGAACACGAGGCAATCTCGGAGGTCGACGTGAACCCGGTGCTGGCGACCGGCGACGGCGCGGTGGCGCTGGACGCGCTCGTCGTGCTGGGGGGTGAGTGACGATGGCGGGCTACGAGCGCACGTGGACGGTGCGGTTCTCGGACACCGACCCGTTCGGCATCGCGCACTACCCGCGCATCGTGGACGCGCTCCACGAGACCAGCGACATGTTCATGCAGGAACTCGGCTTCCCGTTCTGGGAGATAAGCCAGCAGCACGGCTTCGGCCTGCCGCTCGTGGAGATGAACTTCGAGTTCACGACGCCGGTGGAGGCCGGCGACGAGGTCACTATCACGCTGACGCCGGACGTCGGCGGCCGGAGCGTGCGCTTCGAGTACGAGGCGCACTGCGACGGCGACCTCGCGTTCTCGGGGTACGAGCAGCGCGTCTGCGCCGAACACGGCGGCGGTGGCTCGATGGAGATTCCCGACGACCTGCGCGCGGCGTTCGCGGAGTACGCCGAGGACTGACGCCGCGCGGTCGCCGCAGCGGCTTCCGCCGACGACATGTTTTTGAGACTACCCGCGTGAGGTACTGGCATGGCCGAGTTCACGAACCCGTACGCGGAGGCCGACCCGTTCGTGGAAGCGCACTTCGACTGCCTGTCCTGCGGCGGGAAACTCTGGGAGTACGCGATTCAGCGCCGGATGGTCTGCGAGGACTGCCGCGCCATCTTCCGCTCCGAAGAGGTCTTCGACGACCAGGTCGCCGCCGAAGCGTAACTGGACCTGGGCGACCGCGGACGGGCCGATTGCGGAGCCGTTTTTTGTCGTCGTCTCCCGTCGCTACCGGCAGCGGCGCCAGTCGCGTGGAAGGCGGCCAGCGGCCGTTTCGAGGGACTCCCATACACTTATGAGAATTGTGTACAATGGTACAGACATGGCAACGCAAGAGCCGGACGACCAGCCACAGGAGGACGACCCGGAAGACCTCCTGGAGGTGAGCGACGGCAC
The DNA here is from genome assembly GCA_042219255.1 of Halobacterium sp. Lineage (GTDB taxonomy): Archaea > Halobacteriota > Halobacteria > Halobacteriales > Halobacteriaceae > Halobacterium. The sequence continues at coordinate 1,238 of JBDGQF010000418.1, forward strand.
GCGCGCGCTCCTCGAGGAGAACAGCCTGGTGCCGCTGTGGGAAGTCGAGAACGACATGGGCGACATGCTCGACGACCTGGACGCCAAACTCTGGCAGTGGGAGGACATCCAGGCGGCCATCGACGGCATCGAGGACGACGTCCCCATCGCCGACCTGCCGCCGGGGTTCCAGCGCCGGGTCGCCGTCCCGATTAACGCGCCGCACGCGATTTCGAACACCATCTACGTCGGCGTGCAGACGGTGTCGCCGGGCGAGACGGCGCCCGCGCACCGGCACGCGTCCAGCGCGCTCCGGTTCACCATCGACGGCCACGAGGAGATGAAGACGGTCGTCGCGGGCGAAGAGTTCCCGATGCTGGACAACGACCTGATTACGACGCCGCAGTGGGAGTGGCACGACCACGTCAACGAGTCCGACGAGACGGCGGCGTGGCTGGACATCCTCGACCTGCCGCTGTTCCTGGACACCCTGAACAACACGCACGTCTTCGAGAACCACGAACTGGAGCGCCAGCCGGTGACGAAGTCCCAGGGGTACTGGGCGTCCCAGTACGGCCGCGGCCGGCCGACGGGCGAGGACGGCGACGACTCGATTCCCGGGCCGTTCGAGGGGAACAAGGAGGCGACGCCGCCGTACCGGTTCCAGTGGGCGAACATGCTGGAGTCGCTGCGGATGCGCGCCGACAACGACGACCCGGACCCGAACGACGGGTACAGCATGGCGTACGTCAACCCGGCGACGGGCGAGCCGCCGGTGACGCCGACGATGGACTTCCGCGCGCAACTCCTCCAGGAGGCGACCGACCCGCACTTCCACAACTCCACGGAAGTCTATCACGTCATCGAGGGCGAGGGCGTGACGCACGTCGGCGACGACACCCTGGAGTGGGGCGAGCGCGACATCTTCGTGGTGCCGCCGGACGAGATCCACCACCACGAGCCGGACGGCGAGGAAGCCGTCCTGCTCGGCATCAGTGACGCGCCCGTCCTGAAGT
>JBDGQF010000021.1:0-2231 GCA_042219255.1 Halobacterium sp.
GGCGCTACCGGCGCGCAGGCGTTCGAGGTGTTCGGTCGCGCCCTCGCGGATGACGTCCTCCGGGCCGTGCACGCACTCCTCGCGCATCGCTGGGTACTGGCCGTCGAGCAGCGCCTCGATTTCGCCGTCGAGTTCGGTGAGCGCTTCGACGGGGCGGCCTTCGAGGTGGTCGGTGAGGATGCTGGCGACGGCGCTGGAGACGGCACACGACTGGCTCACGAAGCCGATTTCGAGGATGGTGCCGTCGTCGGCGACGTCGACGTGGAACTCGCCGTCGTCGCCGCAACTGGTCTCCTCGGAGTGCTTGCGGAACGACGGGTCGCTGAGGCCGCCCGCGCCCCGCGGGTTCTCGAAGTGTTCGACGACGGCGTCGTGGTAGCGGTCGGACGCCAGCATCGCGTCGCGCTTCTCGCGGGCGTCCTCGATGGCGTCCAGGAGCGCGTCGACGTCGTCGCGCGTCGAGTACACGTAGAAGGACGCGCGCACCGACCCGGGGACGTCGAGGACGTCGTGCAGCGGCTGCGTGCAGTGGTCGCCGGCGCGCACCGCGATGCCGCGGTCGTCCAGCAGTTCGGAGAGGTCGTGGCCGTGCACGCCGTCGACGTTGAACGACACGAGGCCGGCGCGCTCTTCACCCGGCGGCGGGCCGTACGTCTCCACGTCGTCGCGCGCGTCCAGTTCAGCGAGCAGGTACTGCGCGAGGTCGTTCTCGTGTTTGCGGACGGCGTCCATGCCGAGTTCGTCGAGGTAGTCTGCGGCCTCAGCGAGCGCGATGCCTTCCGCGATTGGTGGGGTGCCGGCTTCGAACTTCCAGGGGAGTTCGTTCCACGTCGCCTCGTCGAACGTGACGTTGCGAATCATCTCGCCGCCGAACAGGAACGGCTGCATCTCCTCCAGGAGCGCCTCGCGGCCGTACAGACAGCCGATGCCCGTCGGGCCGGCCATCTTGTGCCCGGAGAACGCGAGGAAGTCCGCGCCCAAGTCGTCGACATCGACGGGGCGCGTGGGAACGGACTGCGCGCCGTCCACGAGGACGACGGCGCCGTGGTCGTGCGCGAGGTCGGCGAGTTCGCACACGGGGTTGACGGTGCCGAGGACGTTCGAGACGTGCGCGACCGACAGCAGTTCGACGTCGTCGTCGATGACCGCTTTCGCGTGGTCGACGTCCAGGCGGCCGTGTTCGTCCACTTCGACGTACCGGACGTCCGCGCCGGTCTTCTCTGCAATCTGTTGCCACGTCACGAGCGACGCGTGGTGTTCCATCTCCGTCGTGACGACGGCGTCGCCCGGGCCGAGGTGCTGGACGCCGTAGCCGTACGCGACGAGGTTCACGGCCTCGGTGGTGTTCTTCGTGAAAATCAGTTCCTCGCGGCCGTCCGCGCCGACGAACTCGGCGAGGCGGTCGTGGGCGTGCTCGTACGCCACCGACGCCTCGTGGCTGAGCGTGTGGATGCCGCGGTGGACGTTCGCGTTGTACTCGTCGTAGAAGCGCTTCTCGGCCGACGACACCCGCTCGGGCGTCTGGGTCGTCGCGGCGTTGTCGAGGTAGACCAGTGGCTGGCCGTCGCCGACCTCCCGGTCGAGTATCGGGAAGTCCTCGCGCACCGCTTCGGCGTCGAAACTCATACGTTACAAGGGGCGAGACTCGCCGATAAAGCTGTGGGTAGAGGAGACCCCAGCACCGGAAAATTACGCCGCTCGGGCGTGTTAGATTACCAATCCGACGAGCGCGACGACGACGCCGACGACGAGGAACGCGCCCCCAGTGACGAGGCCGCTGAGGTGGACGAACCCCTTCACGGTCTCGTCGCCCGCGAGGATGCGGCGCGAGGAGCCGCTTCCGCAACGACCGGCTTAAATCAGGCGGGCGGTGACGGGGAGGGGTCGGCGGTCGTCACGCCGCGGACGTCGAAGCGCGCGCCGCCGTCCTCGCTGGCCGTCACGTCCACCGTCCAGCCGTGGGCCTCCACGATGTCCTCGACGATTGCGAGCCCGAACCCCGTGCCGTCCTCCGCCGTCGTGTACCCGCCCTCGAACACGGCGTCGCGCTCGCTCTCCGGGATGCCGGGGCCGTCGTCCGCGACGTAGAACCCGTCGCTGCCGGCGTCGCCGACGGTGACCGTGACGGACGCCGCACGGCCTGGCACGTCCTCATCGTCCTGGGAGTCCTCGGCTCTGGAGCCGTGCTCCACGGCGTCCTCGCGAGTCCCCGAGCGAGGGCTCGTCGAACC
>JBDGQF010000025.1:0-2225 GCA_042219255.1 Halobacterium sp.
GCGCCCGTCGTCGCGGTGCCGCGGGCGGAGTGCGCCGCGGCGGCTGTTGCGGCCGGAACGCCGGCCGGTGTCGTCGCACCCGACGCCGTCCCGGTCGAGCGGTACGGCGCACTCGCCGAACAGGTGCGTCGCTGCACGCAGTAACCGTCGAGTCGGTCGAGAACAGTGACGGCGTCGACGCAGTCGAAACCGGCCGCTACTCCCGGAGGTCGTAGTACGTCGAGCGCAGGGTGACGGGCGTGACGTCGGCGACGTCGGCGGCGTCGGCCTGCGTGAGCGGTTCGTCCTGGTCGTCCGCGGCGGTGTACAGGCAGGCGGCGGCGACGCCGCTGGGGTTCCGGCCGGAGAGGAGGTTGTCGGCTTCGAGTTCGGCGACGTGTTCGCGGGCGGCGCGCTCGACGGCCTGCGGCAGGTCGAGTTCGTCCGCGAACCGGGGCAGGTAGTCCCGCGGGTCGATGGGGCCGGTCGGCAGGCCGAGGTCGCGGTTCATGGCGTCGTACGCGCTGGAGAGTTCGTTCTCGTCGGCGCGCGCGACGGCCTCGACTTCGCCGAGCGTGCGCGAGAGGTTGTTCGTCCGGCAGACGGCGTACACTGCGGCGGCGGCGAACCCCTCGATGCTGCGGCCGCGCAGCAGGTCTTCGGTCTGCGCGGAGTCGAACAGCGCGCACGCCTGGTCGCGGACGCCCCGCGGCAGGTCGAGTTTGCCGACGAGGCGTCGGATTTCCGTGAAGCCGTACACCTGGTTGCGGTCGGCTTTCGAGGGGATGGAGGCGCGCTTGTGCTGGCGGCGCATCCGCGCGAGGCGGCGGCGCTTCCGGCCCTTCACGCGCGTCGACCGGCCGATTTCCGTGGAGAGGCCGCGGTCGTGGCGGGCGCGCGTGAGCGGCGCGCCGGTGCGCTCTGGGTTGGTGTCGTCGTCGCTGAAACTCCGCCAGTCGGGGCCGCGGTCGATGCGGTCTTCGGAGACGACGAGGCCGCAGTCGCTGCAGATGCGTTCGGTCGCGCGCTGCCGGACGGCGCCCTGGCATTCGGGGCAGGTGACTGACTGACTCATCACACCTGGACGTACGACCCGAGGGAGTATTTAAACGGAGGTCGAAACGGTGGATTTCGAGGGGGAGCGGTGCCAACAACGTACCGGTGACCGGTACGTTTCTCGCTCGGTACCCGTTCAATTTCCGTCGAACAGTCGAAATTTTAAGTGTAGGTGGAGAGAACGCATTCGCATGGCGCTCTCGGACATCGCGGAGGGGGTGACGGTGACGACGCGGCAGCGCGAGCGCGGCGTCGCGAGCGTCGACCGCACCGGCGAGTCGCTCGCGGCACAGCTGGCGGCACTGGACGGGGACTTGCCCGTCGACGCCGACGTGGCCGCGTCGCTGGCCGAAGCGTACGCTGGCGGCGCGAGTGTCGGGAGCGCGGCGGACGAGGTGGGCGTCCCGCCGACCACGGCGGCGAAGGCACTGCACCGCCTCGGCTTCGCAGGGCTGTCGCCGTTCTCGCCCCTCCAGCGCGACGTCCTCGACGACTGGCTGGCCGGCGACCTCTCGCGCGCGGACGCCGTCGAACTCACGGGCGCGAGCGACCGCGAGTTCGCGCTCGCGTCGTTCGTCGCCACCCACGACGCACTCGATGGCGCCGCGGAAGCCGTCGACGGCGCGCTGTCGACGTCGCGGGACGCGATGGTCGAGAAGCGGGACGCGCTCGCCGCGACGCTCCCCGACCCGGGCGCGGACTAGTTCTCAGGAGAGTTTCTGGCGCGCCGCGTCCAGCAGCGAGTCGTCGTCCGCGTCGACGTCGACGGCAATGCCTGTGAGTGATTCGGCGACCGCGGCGACGCGCACCGCGAACTCGTCGCTGTCGTGGAGTGCGGCCGGCGTCTCGGGGACGCCGGTGTCCTCGCGCTCCGGGACGGCGACGTCGGCGTCCGGCGGCGCCTCGCTGGTGCGGTTCGCGACGGAGAGGTCGAATTCGGTGCCGACGTCCGCGAGGCGGCCGCGGGCGCGCTGGAGGCTGTCGACGCCCCTGTCGCCCGGCGGGAGGACGGCGGCGACGCGGTCGGCGGCGGTGACGGCGGCGACGGCCTGGTTCGCGGCGACCGGCGGCGCGTCCACGAGCACGGCGTCGTGGGCGGTAGCGAGGTCGTCGAGACGGGATTCGAGGCGCGTCGCCGCGTCGACGGACTTCGCGTCGGCGATGCGGCCGAACGGCGCGAACGCCGGGTA
>JBDGQF010000128.1:0-2224 GCA_042219255.1 Halobacterium sp.
CCAGCGCGAGCGGGCCGTAGACGATGTAGGAGTGGCCGGTAATCCAGCCGATGTCCGCGGAGCAGAAGTACGTGTCCTCGGGCTTGACGTCCAGGACGGCGCGACTCGTCCACGTCACCCACGACAGGTAGCCGCCCGTCGTGTGCTTGACGCCCTTCGGCTTCCCCGTCGTGCCGGACGTGTACATCAGGAACAGCATGTCCTCGGCGTCCCTGGATACGGGCGGAACGTCGGCGCCCTCGTGGTCGGCGACGAGGCTGTCGTAGTCGTGTTCGTTTTCGCGCAGGTCGTGGTCGAAACCGTCCTCGCCGAGCCGGTCGACGACGACCACGTCGCTGACCTCGTGGCCGACCGAGTCGAGGCCGTCCCGCGTCTTCTCGAAGTGGTCGAGGGGGTCGCCGCGGCGGTAGTAGCCGTCCGCCGTCACGAGGTACTTCGAGTCCGCCGACTCCATCCGCGTCGCCAGCGCCTCCGCGGAGAACCCGGCGAACACCACGGAGTGGGGTGCGCCGATGCGCGCGCACGCCAGCATCGCAATCGGCAACTCCGGGACCATCGGCATGTACATCGTCACGACGTCGTCTTCCTCGACGCCGAGGTCGCGGAGCGCCGCCGCGAACTCGTTGACCTCGCGGTAGAGCTGTTCGTACGTGTACGTCCTGTTGTCCTCCTCCGTGGGTTCGCCCACCCACTCGATTGCGGCCTCGTCGCCGCGCTCGTCGAGGTGTCGGTCGAGACAGTTCTCCGACGCGTTCAGTTCGCCGCCCGTGAACCACTCGTAGAACGGCGGATTACTGTCGTCCAGCACCGTGTCGTAGTCCTCGCGCCAGTCCAGCAGGTCTGCGGCGCGCTCCCAACACTGGGGCCAGTTCTGTTCGAACTCCTCGCGGATGCCCTCGTCCGTGAGGTTCGCCTGGTCGACGAACGACGCCGGCGGTTCGAACGTCTCCTGTTCGGCCAGACGAGCCTCTAGCTGTGATTCGTCCGTCATCGTGTGAGACAATGACGAACAGTGCAATAAGGTTTGTTCGCGTGCGGACAAGAGTCGGTGCGCCACTGACGGCAGACAGCCCTGATTGTCAGTCTCGGCGCGGCCAGACGCCGGTCAGGCCGCCGCGGCGGTCTCCTGGTAGCTGCCGAACTCGTCCTCGAACACCTGCATGATTTCGCCCATCGTCGCGTACGCCTTCACCGCGTCCACGATGTACGGAATCGTGTTCTCGTCGCTGTGGATGGCGTCCTCCAGCGCGGACAGCGCGGCGTCCACGGCTTCGTCGTCGCGCTCCTGCTTCACGGACTCCAGACGGTTCAGCTGGCGGTCGCGCGTGGCTTCCTCGTCTATCTGGAGGATGTCCGGGCTGGTGTCCTCCTCGACCTCGTACTTGTTCACGCCGACGACCGTCTCCTCGCCGCGGTCGACGCGCTGCTGGTACTCGTAGGCGGACTCCTGAATCTCGCGGTGGAAGTACCCCTCCTCGACGCCCTGCAGGACGCCGTCGCGGACGGAGCCGTCGCCCTTCTCCCTGATTTCCTCGATGTACGCCATCGCCTCTTCCTCGACTTCGTCGGTGAGAGACTCGATTGCGAAACTCCCGCCCAGGGGGTCGACGATGTCCGCGGCGCCGGACTCGTCGGCGATAATCTGCTGGGTTCGCAGCGCGACCCGGACGGCCTCCTCGCTGGGGAGCGCGAGCGCCTCGTCGTAGGAGTTCGTGTGGATGCTCTGACTGCCGCCGAGGACGGCCGCCAGGGCCTGCAGCGTGACGCGCGCGACGTTGTTCAGTGGCTGCTGGGCGGTCAGTGACTGGCCGGCGGTCTGCGTGTGGAACTTCAACTGCTTGGACGCCTCCGCCTCGGCGTCGTACCAGTCGTCCATCACGCGGGCGTAGATGCGCCGGGCCGCACGGAACTTCGCGACCTCCTCGAAGATGGAGTTGTGGGAGTTGAAGAAGAAGGACAGCTGTGGCGCGAACTCGTCGACGTCGAGGCCGCGGTCGAGGGCGTCCTCGACGTACGCGAACCCGTCCGCGAGCGTGAACGCCAGCTCCTGAACCGCCGTGGAGCCGGCTTCGCGGATGTGGTAGCCCGAAATCGAGATGGGGTGGAACTTCGGCGTCTCCTCGACGCAGTACTCTACGACGTCCGTCACCAAATCGAGGGAGGGCTCCGGCGGGACGACCCACTCCTTCTGCGCGATGAACTCCTTGAGCATGTCGTTCTGGAG
>JBDGQF010000322.1:0-2210 GCA_042219255.1 Halobacterium sp.
TGCCGCCGTTCCGCGTCCACCGGCCCGCGACAACTGTCAGGTCACGCACCGCGTTGGTTCCGCTCTGGTACTTGAACCTACGCGGAGCACGGGGTATCTGCGACTCGACTAGCCGACGGACAAGCATCCGCGAGCGAGCGGTCTGAAAGACCCGAGCGAGCGGTCCACTCCGCGACCGACCGTAGGGAGGGAGCGGAGGCCGAGGAACCCCCGAAGGGGGTGACGCTGGCTTTTTCCGCAAGTTTTTGCCAGAGCGGGCGACTCCGTCGCCCGCTCGCAGCAAAAAGTGCGTCTAGAAGAATTTCTTGAGGTCGTCGCGTTTGGCGTCGTCGAGGTGGGTGCGGACGGCGTCGTTGAGTGCTTGGATGCGGCCGTGTTTGGCGGTGATGGGGGCGATGGTGTCCTGCCACTGTTGCCAGGGTGGGTGGAGGCCGAGGCGGTCGGCGATGTCGTCGAGGCGGTCGTCGGTGTCGTCGACTTTGTCCATCTTGTTGACGGCGACGACTGGGGTGATGCCGATGTCTTCGAGGAGGTAGAACAGTTCGACGACGTGGGGGATTTCGTCGTCGCTGGTGTGGCGGTCGATGATGTCGACGGCGGCTTTGCCGTCGAGGACGAGGACGCCGACCATGATGTCGTCGGCGTTCTCTTCGAGGTAGTGGACGATGTCGGTCTTGATTTGTTCGCGGACGTCGTCGTCGACGCCGGACATGAAGCCGAAGCCTGGGAGGTCGGTGAGCACGAAGTCGTCGCTTGCCCAGTCGAAGTGGTTGGGTCGGCGGGTGACGCCGGGTTTCTGGCCGGTGGGCACGCTGTGGCCGGTGAGTTCGCGCATCAGCGTGGATTTCCCGACGTTCGACCGGCCGACGAGGACGACTTCGTCGTTCCGGTCGGGGCGCGTGTCGAACATACAGCGTGTAGCCGGCGAGCGGGGTTAAGTCCCGCGTCACGGCGTCGGGGCCGGAGGCACGCTCAAACGCGGGTTTGACTCTGAGCGAGGTTGAAGGGACGGCCGAGTGTAGTGTGGGGTGTGATGCGACAGAAAACAGTCCTGATTGCGGTCTTGGCGAGCGCGTTGCTGGTGACGGCGGGCGTCGCTGGCGCGCTGGCGTTGTCGAGTGGGTCGGCGTCGGCGGGGGAGGCGGCGCCGTCCGAGCAGTCGATTACGGTGTCGGCGGACGGCGAGGTTGAGGCGCAGGCAGACCAGGCAGTCCTTCGGGTGGCGGTGACGGCGACGGGTGAGAATTCGACGGCGGTCCGAGACCGGATTGCGTCGCAGTCCGATTCGATGCGGTCGGCGCTGGAGGAGTACGGTCTGGACAGTGAGGCTATTCGGACGGCGCACTACGACATCCGCCAGGAGCGCAAGGAGCGGCCCGACGGAACCGACAGCGGCCAGTACCGTGGCGTGCACGCGTTCGAGATTACGGTGAACGACACGGAGCGCGCGGGCGAAGTCCTTGACGTCGCGGTGAACAACGGCGCCGACCGCGTGATGGGTGTGTCGTTCACGCTCTCCGACGAGAAGCGCGAGGCGCTCTACCAGGACGCGCTCACGGAGGCGATGGCGAACGCGGAGACGCGCGCGAGCACGCTCGCCGAGGCGGGCGGCCTGTCGGTGACGGAGACGCACAGCGTCGTCTCCACGAACACTCGGTATCACGCGTACGAGGCCGAAGCGGTCGCGTACGCCAGCGGGAGCGCCGGGACGTCCATCGAGTCCGGGCCCGTGACGGTGACGGCGAACGTGCGCGTGGTGTACAACGCGACGACGGCTTGACTGCGTGCACTGCGACTACGGCTTGACCGCGCACTGCGACGACGGCTTGACTGGAGGTGGCGGCACGATGGTGATTTCCACCAATTCCGGCCGCGACCCCTGAACGTTTTTCAGCGCGCCGCGTGAAGCGGGGTCGTGCGACTCGTCCAGGTGACGGTGCCGACCGGGAAGCGCGAGGCCGTCCTCGACGCCCTCGACGACGAGGGCATTGACTACGTCGTGACTGACGAGACCAGCGGCCGCGAGTACACCGCGGTCGTCCACTTCCCGATTCCGACCGAGGGCGTGGAGGACGCGCTGGACGCGCTCCGGTCGGCGGGACTCTCAGAGGACGCCTACACGGTCGTGTTGAGCGCGGAGACAGTGGTCTCCCGACACTTCGACGAACTGAAGGAGCGGTACGCCGAGGAGGAGGAGAACGGCGACCAGA
>JBDGQF010000354.1:0-2192 GCA_042219255.1 Halobacterium sp.
TGGCCGGCTCCGGTCGTCGGTGGAAACGACTAATGCCCGCGGCGTCGAACGCAGACGTATGGTGGAGTTCGGCCCCGAGTTCTACGTCATCGCGGGCGCAATCCTGTTGTTCGTGTTCTTCCTGTTCCTGTTCGTCCGCCGGACGCTGGCGGGCTTCAGGGAGGGGTTCGAGAGCGGGAAGCGCGACTAGAGCGCGCGCTCGACGCTCTCGACGGCGTCCGCGACGTCGCCCTCGCTCACGTCGAGGTGCGTGCAGAACCGAATCGTGTACTCGCCGAACTCCGACCCGCGCACGCCCTCGCGCTCGCAGCGCTCCAGGAGCTGTGCCGCGGTCAGGCCGGACGCCGTGGTGTCCACCAGCACGATGTTCGTGTCGGGTTCCGCGACGGACAGCCCGTCGAGGGCGTCCAGGCCCTCGGCGAGCCGTTTCGCGTGCTCGTGGTCGACGTGCAGTCGGTCGCGGTTCTCCAGTGCGACCAGGCCGGGCGCCGCGACGATGCCGGCCTGCCGCATGCCGCCGCCCATGAGCTTCCGGACGCGGCGCGCCTTCTCCACGAACTCCGCGTCGCCGGCGAGCATCGACCCGACGGGCGCCCCCAGGCCCTTCGACAGACAGAACATCACCGAATCCACGGGCGCCAGCAAGTCGGCCGGGTCGACGTCCAGCGCGGTAGCGGCGTTGAAGACGCGCGCGCCGTCCACGTGCACCGGGACGTCGAGGTCGTGTGCCGTCCGCGCCGCGGCCGCGACGTCGTCGGCCGGCACGGGCACGCCGCCCTTCACGTTGTGCGTGTTCTCCAGGCAGAGCAAGCCCGTGCCCGGCCGGTGCAGTGCCTCCTCGACGAACCCGGCCCGCACCTGCTCGGGCGTCGGCGCGCCGTCCGCGCCGCCGTCGAACGTCCGCACCTGTAACTGGGAGTGCTGTGCGAACCCGCCGAGTTCGTACTTGTAGACGTGGCTCTCGCGCTCCACGAGCACTTCCTGGCCGCGCCCGGTGTGGACGCGCGCCGCAATCTGGTTGCCCATCGTCCCCGTCGGCACGTACAGCGCCGCCTCCTTCCCCACGGCGTCCGCGGCGCGGCGCTCTAGCTCGTTCACGGTCGGGTCTTCGCCGTAGACGTCGTCGCCGACCTCGGCGTCAGCGGCGGCCGCCCGCATCTCCTCGCCGGGTTTCGTGACGGTGTCGCTTCGCAGGTCAATCACGGCACGTCGTCGGTGCTGGACGACAAAAAGCCCGCCGTCCCGGCGGCCGACGACGGCGTGCACGCGCGTACGGTTCCGAAAAGGCCTTCCGGGCGTTCGCGCGAACGGTTCGGTATGGATTCCCGCGTCAAGCGGCACGCCGAAATCATCGTCGACCAGGCCATCGACCTCCAGCCCGACGAGAACGTGGTCGTCAGCATGCCGCCCGTCGCCGAAGACCTCCGCGTCGCACTGTACGAGGAAATCGGGAAGGTCGGCGCCAACCCCGTGATGCTCGCGCGCGGCGACCGCGGCATCGGCACCGACCGCGCCACGCGCGCGTACCTCCGACAGGTCGACGCCGACGACCTCGACGAACCCGAACACCTCCTCGAGCTGTTCAAGCACGCCGACGCCGCCGTGGTCGCGCGCCCCCACGAGAACGTCAGCGAGCAGAGCGACGTCAGCACCGAGGTCGGGTCGGCGTACGCCGCCGCGTACCGCGAGGTGTTGAACGCGCGCCTCGCGACGAAGTGGTGTCTCACGCACTATCCGGCGCCCGCGGACGCCCAGCTCGCGGAGATGTCCACAGAGGCCTACGAGGACTTCGTGTACGACGCCATGCTCAAGGACTGGGACGCCGTCGAGGAACACCAGGAGCAGATGGTCGAGATTCTCGACCCCGCCGAGGAAGTCCGCATCGTCTCCGGTGACACGACGGACGTCACGATGAGCGTGAAGGACATGAAGACGCTGAACGACTGCGGGACGAACAACCTCCCCGCGGGCGAAGTGTTCACGGCGCCCGTCCCAGACAGCGTGGAGGGCGAAGTCCTGTTCGACAAGCCGGTCTACCACCAGGCCCGCGAGATTCAGGGCGCGTACCTCGCGTTCGAGGACGGCGAGGTCGTGGACTTCGCCGCCGACCAGAACGAGGACGTCCTCGAAGGCATCCTCACGACCGACGAGGGCGCCAGCCGCCTCGGCGAACTCGGCATCGGGATGAACCG
>JBDGQF010000366.1:0-2190 GCA_042219255.1 Halobacterium sp.
CGGCCGCGCCGAGGCCGGTGAGGTTCTCCAGAATCAGGCAGTCCGCGCCCAGGAGCGCGTGGTGGGCCTGGAACCCGTCCGGTTCGTCGTCGCCGGCGTTCGGTGACGGCGACGGGTCGGGGTTGAGGGCGTCGACGCCGACGGCGAGACCGCTGTCGGCGCAGGCCGCCGCGGCGTCCGGGGACAGGAACGGGTGGTCGAGGTAGCGGTCTGTCCCCCAGTGGGCGTCCCAGCCAGTCCAGAACGCGACGAGGTCTGCGTCGGCGTCCGGGACGCGCGCGGCGGGAATCCGCTCGCGCGCGCCGAGCTCGCGGCAGTCGACGCGGACGGCGTCGAAGACGAACCGCTCGACGGGATAGGCGTCCAGCGTCTCGCCGCCGGGTTCCGTGTGCGCGGGCGCGTCGACGTGCGTGCCGGTGTGGCTGCCGCACTGCACGGACTCGACGTGGAAGCCGTCCTCGTCGTGCGTGGCGGCCGCTTCGACCCGCACGTCCGGGTCGCCGGGGAACGTCTGCATGCCGGTCTCGATTGGGTGACTGAGGTCGACGTGCACACGCCCATCGGCGTCCTCCGTGCAGAAAGCGTTGTATGTTACCGCTCACCGTGTTTTTAAGGTGGACGTCGGTCACAGATAGCGTGGCCATGGCAACGAATTTCCACCGTATCGAGGGGGCGTCGAGTCAGTGGCGGCCGCGACCACCGAGCGACCGCCGTCGACGGAAAATCGGGGTGACCGACCGTGAGTAACCCGACGACGGGGTACGCGCTGCTTGCGGTCTGGGTCGTCGCGATGATAGGACTGAGCTACGGCATCTTCCGCCGGCAGTCCGTCGACGACACCCGCGAGTTCATCACCGCGGGCGGCCGCGCACAGGTCGGCCTCACCACCGCGTCGTTCGCCGTCACGTGGATGTGGGCGGGCGACATCCTCGGCGTGCCGGAGTACGTCGGCATCACCGGCGTCGCCGGCATCTGGATGTACGCCGGCCCCGCGGTGCTCTCGTCGCTCGTCGTCATCCCGTTCGCGCTCCGCATGCGAAAACTGTTCCCGCAGGGCCTCACGTACAGCGAGTACTTCATCGAGCGCTTCGACAAGCGCGCGCACGCCGCCGTCGTCTTCGTCATCCTGTACACGATGGTGCTCGGCGGCGTCATCCAGTTGTACGTCGGCGGCACCGTCATCGGCGGCCTCACCGGCATCGACCCAAACGTCGTCATGGCAATCCTGATGGGTACCATCGGCGTCTACATCCTCCTGGGCGGCCTCTGGGGGTCGATGACCACCGACCTCGTGCAGTTCGTCAGCGCCATCATCTTGACCGCCGGGTTCGTCCCGCTGTTGTTGTTCGAGGCGGGCGGCCCGTCGGGCGTCTACCAGGGGATGGTCGAGAACCTCGGTGAGAGCGCCGCGCCGTTCCTCACCGCGTCGAACCTGGACTGGGTCGAAGACCTCTTCCTGCCGTACGCGCTCGGCCTCGGCGTCTGGGGCGTCGTCTCCCTGGCGACCTGGCAGCGCATCTTCGCGGTGCGCCGCGACAAGACGTCGCGGTTCCTCACGGTCGGCGGCATCGGCGTGTTCACCACCATCGCGATGTACGGCATCATCGGCGTCGTCGGCCTCTCCGTGTTCCCGGACGTCGCGCCAGGCAACATCTCCATCGAGGCGCTCGGCCTGCTTCCGGGGTGGGCGACCGTCGCGTTCCTCCTCGTCGTGTTGATGGTGCTGGGGTCGTCCGTCGACTCCTACCTCACGGCAATCGCGAGCCTCGCGTCCCGCGACATCTACTACCGGCACGTCGCTACCGACGCCAGCGACGACGCACAACTGCGGGTCGCGCGCCTCGCGTCCGTCGGGTTCGCAGCGGTCATCTTCGCCGCGACGGTGTTCGCGCTGGACACGCTCGGGTTTATCCAGTTGCTCCTCATCGGCGGCATCGGCGCGACGGCGCTCGTCGGGCCGTTCGCGCTGTCCCTGTTCTGGCGGAAGGCGTCCAGCGAGGGGTTCCTCGCTGGCGTCATCGGCTCACAGCTGATTACGGGCTACCTGCTCGCCGCCAGCTACAACGTCGTCGTGACGTCGCCCGTCCTCAAACTCTGGGAGATTATGGCCGTCGGCCACCTCGCCGCGACCCTGCTGACCGTCGTCGTCTCGTACGCGTCGCCCGCGGACTTCGACTTCGACTCGGTCGC
>JBDGQF010000465.1:0-2187 GCA_042219255.1 Halobacterium sp.
ATGCTGCGTCACGCCGCCCGCGCGAACGGCTTCACGGGACTCGCGCTCAACCACCTCGACGTGCTCGCCGGCCTCGACGAAGTGAAGGTCGGGCACGCGTACGAACTCGATGCCGACACCGTCTACTCGATGCCCGCGACCACCGAGCGGTGGGCGGACTGCGAACCGGTCTTCGAGTCCTTCGACGGCTGGCCGGAGTTCGACGCCGCCGAAGTCGCCGCCGAGGGTTACGACGCCCTCCCCGCGAACGCCCGCGACTACGTCGAGTACATCGAGGACGAACTCGGCGTGCAGACGTACGTGCTCGGCCTCGGTCCCGGCCGCGAGGAGACCGTCGTCCGCCACAACCCGCTGGAATAGCCGTCCTGGCCCCGGAGACCTGACAGTCGGCCACCGCGTTTTTTCTGGCCGCGCTGGTACTGCCGCGTGGGTCGTCCAATGCCTGTCCGAGACATCGCCGCCAGTGACGTCGTTACCGCCGCACGAACAGACACCGTCTCCACCGTCGCCGAGCGGATGGACGACGAACGAGTCGGGAGCGTCGTCGTCGAAGAGGAGTCGATGCCCATCGGCATCGTCACCGACCGCCAACTCGCCGTAGCGCTCGCCGCCGACCCCGAAGTCGGGTACGAGCACGTCGACGAAGTCATGACCAGGGACGTGATGACAATTGACGCCGACGCCGGCATCTACCAGGCCGCGCAGGCGCTCGCCGACGAGGGCGTCCGGCGCGCGCCCCTCGTCGAGGACGAGCAGGAACTCGTCGGCCTCGTCTCCGTCGACGACATCCTCTACACGCTCGAAGAAGAGCTCGACGCCGTCGGCGAGATTCTGGAAGCACAGTCCCCGCGCGCCTGATCGGTCGGCGCGCTCGGGTGACGGCCGCCCGCTACCGGGTATCGGCGTGAGAGTCATCCACAGAATATCTGGTTCCCGGCCCGACTGAACCCCTGATTGACCCGGAAGCCCAGTGGCCGTCAGTCCAGCACGCCTACTGGACTTCGACGCGGTGCCCACCCTCCTCGGCTTCCTCGACCTCGTGTTTCGGGAGAACCACGGTCAACACGCCGTTCTCGTAGGTCGCCGACACCGCCTCTTCGTCGAACTCCTCGGGGAGCGTAATCGTCCGCGAGACGTCAGTCTTCACGCGCTCCTTTCTGAGGTAGGAGAGCTCCTCGCGCTCCCCGCGTTCGGCCTTGTGTTCGGCGTCGATGTGGAGTGTGTGGTCGGTCACGCGGACGTCGATGTCCTCGCGCTCGAAGCCCGGGAGGTCGGCTTCGACGACGAACTCGCCGTCTCACTCGCCGACGTCGATGGCGGCGGTCGCAATCTCGCCGCCCATCGTCAGCCGCGTGCGTTCGAGCTGGTCGCCCATCCGTTCCAGTACGTCCTCGATGTTCGAGAGCGGTCGCTGGCGCATCTGTGACACCTCAGTTGTGCGGACTCGCGAAACACACTTCAGGCTTCTTGCCGACCCGGCGGACGGAGTCTCGACGGCCCGGACGGCGCCCGAGTGGGCGGCGGACACCCGCGGAACCCGCACGTTTTTGTCCGCGCCCGCCCACCGCTCGGACATGAAAGAAGACCTCATGGACATCATCTGCTGTCCGCTGGACAAACACGACCTGGAACTCGACGCCGACGAGCGCGAGGACGGCGAAATCATCTCCGGGACGCTGACGTGCACGGAGTGCGGCGAGACGTACCCAATCGAGGACGGCATCCCGAACCTCCTGCCGCCGGACATGCGCGAGGAAGCCGCGGCCTGAGCGCGCGCCGGCCGCCCCACGAACCTTTTTCTAATCACGGTTCGTCTCCCCGAGCGTGCCCGAACGGCTCGCCGTCCACCTGAACCGCGACCGGCCCCGCGACGTCGCGCCGGAAGCGGCGGCGCTGGAGACCGACCGGTCGTTCGTCCTGGAGTTCGTCAACCACGGCGGCCCGATTCACGTCCACCTCCACCTCGACGACGCGCTCGCGTCCGTCGCCGAACCCGCCGCCACCCAGGTGTACGTCGAGGCCGACGAGCGCCGCGGCGTCGAGGTCGCGATTCCGCCAGACCACCCGCCGGCGAAAGGGTTCGTCGAGATTGTCACGGGCTACGGCAAGGAGAAGGCGCGCGTGAACGTCACCGTCACCGAACAGCGCAAGGACGGCGGCCCCGACGTCGCCGTCGACGACTCGCTC
>JBDGQF010000187.1:0-2144 GCA_042219255.1 Halobacterium sp.
AGGCCCGCGCCGAGTATCGCGTACGCGAGTGTGACCGCGAGATCGAACAGTTCCGCGAGGTTGTTGAGCATACGCCCGCTACCGGGTCACTGTTCATAGCCCTTCTGTCTCCAACAGAAAACTTAGGTCGCCCGCGGGTCGCCACTCGACCATGCGTCGTCACGGCACTCACGACCTCGAGTCGCTCGCGAAACGCGGGACTGCGGCCAGTTTCGCGCTGTTCGCCGTCGGTGCGCTCGGCCTCGCCGTCGCCGCGGACTCGCTGCCCGCCTGGGAGCGCACGCTGCTGTTCGACGCCGAACTCGTCGGCGTCCTCGGCGTCCTGCTGTGTCCGCTCGTGTTCGGCTTCCTGCTGCCGTTGACGGAGTGACTGACGAATGCCGGACGACGCGACCACGGCCGCGTGGACGCTCGTCGCCGTCGGCGCGCTCGTCGCTGCGCTCGGCGCGTACGTCCGCGTGCGGCAGCGCGCCGACCTGCTCGCGAACTACCACGGTGCGACCACGCCCGAGTACGCCGCCGTCCACGGCGGCAACGCCGTCGCCGCTACCGGCCTGTTCGTCGCGGCGTACGGCGCCGCGATGCTCGTCTGGGGACTCCCGGAGTGGACGGTGTTCGTCGCGGCACTCGGCGTGATGGCGGGCGCGCTCTGGGCCGCCGCCCGCGCGCAAGGCTATTGACGCGCGCCCCTCCTCCGAGGACGGCTGGCCGTCGGAGCGCTCGCTCCCCCGTGAAGCGTACGCCGATGGGGTTTCGGGCGGCCGTCGAGTCGCCGCGGCGACAGCGTTAACTCGGCGTCCCGTGTCCCGTCGACCATGACGGACGCGTTCGCCGAACTCGCCGACGCCGACGTGCGCGACGAGGCGACGTTCACGCTCGACGCCGACCACGCCACCACCGCGTTCGGCGCGCAACACGACCCACCGGGCGACCCCGCCGCGCTCGACGCCGCGCCCGAGGAAGCCACCCAGGTACTGGGCACGCCACACCTCCTCGCGCAGTTCGAAGTGCTCGCGCGCGAGTCACTCCGCGGCTACCTCGACGACGGCCAGGGCGCCGTCACCCGCGGCGCCTCAATCTCTCACCTCTCACCGGTCGGCGTCGGCGGCGACGTCGACGTCTCCGTCACCCTGGTCGCCGTCGACCGGCCCGACCTCTCGTTTGCGTGCCGCGCCGAGCGCGCCGACGGCACCGCCGTCGCCACCGGCGACCTCACCGTCCGCGTCGTCGACCGCGACCGGTTCCGCGCGTCCGTCGCGCGACGGGACTGACCCCCGGCCGCGATTAGCCTTTTAATCCCGGCGTGCGTCGCCCCACGCATGGCCGACGACTGCATCTTCTGCCAGATTGTCGACGGAGAGATTCCCGCGCGCGTCGTCTACGAGGACGCCGACGTGCTCGCGTTCCTGGACGCGAACCCGCTCGCGCCCGGACACACGCTCGTCATCCCGAAAGCCCACCACGAGAACCTCGGCGACGTGCCGCCGGAGGGCGGCGAGATGATGTTCGCGGCGATTCACTACCTCACGCCCATCGTCGAGGACGTCGTCGACGCGGACGGCAGCAACATTGGGTTCAACAACGGCGAGGCCGCCGGCCAGGAAGTCCCGCACGTCCACGGCCACATCGTCCCGCGCTTCGAGGGCGACGGCGGCCAGCCGATTCACGCCGTCGCCGGCAGTCGCCCCGACCTCGCGGACGACGAACTCGACGACATCGCCGACGACATCGCCGACGCCGCCGGCGAGGAGTGACCCCAGGCCATCGACCGAAGTAACCACTCGAAAACACGCGAATTTTAGTACGGTGGGGGGCGGAAACTACTGGCATGGAGACACGGACAGCGGCACTCGTCGGCGTCGCCGGCGGCGCCGGCACGACGCGACTCGCCGTGGAGACGGCGGCCGTCCTCGCGCGAGACGGCGCGAGCGTCGGCGTCTTCGACGCCGCGTTCGCGACGCAGGGCCTCGCACAGTACGTCCCCGGACGCATCGACGCCGACGCCACGCGACTGGTGACCGCCGACGACGCGGCGCTCGCGGACGCCCGCTACGACCTCGCGCCGGACGCACCGGGCGCCGTCGCGGCCTACCCGGCGTTCGCGCCGTTCGGCCGCATCGCCGACGCGAAGTCCGTCGACGCGG
>JBDGQF010000103.1:0-2140 GCA_042219255.1 Halobacterium sp.
CGTGCTCCAGTTCGAGCATACGCGTAGGTGTCCGGCAGGCTTTATCGGTTTGACGATGAGTGACAACGCTTTTGGACTTTGATTAAGTACTCAATCAACATGGGCGAGACCGACGAGTGGACTGACACCGAACGCGGACTGCTGGACGCGACCGGGCGCGCGCTCGCCGACCACGGCGTCTCCGCGCTCACCACCCAGAGAATCGCCGACGAGTGGGGGCGCTCCCAGTCGCTCGTCCACTACTACTACGACACGAAGACAGACCTCGTCGTCGCGTACATCGAGTACCTGCGCGCCCAACAGCGCGAGCGCTACGCCGCGCGCAGCGACGACCCGCCGCTCGACCGCATCGAGTGGCTGGTGTTCACCGACCTCGCACCCGACGAGGACGTCGCCAACACCGTCAACGTCCTCTACGACCTCCACGCGGAAGCACCGCACAACGACCGCTTCCGGGACGCACTCGACGGGTTCGAGGCGGACGCCCGCGAGTTCGTGGAGACCGCGGTCCGCGACGGCGTCGACGCCGGGACGTTTCGCGACGTCGACCCGGAAGCGGTGTCGGCGTTCCTGCTCTCGGCCAGCGACGGCGCGCGCCTCCGCACCGTCTCACTCGGCCGCCGCGAGGACGCCGCCGCGTTCCGCGCGGGCGCCGAACAGTACGTCGCCGACGTGCTGCTCGCCGCCGACGCGCGAGCGGACTGGAGCGGGTTCGACGAGGCCGACTGATGGCGCTGCGCGACGCGCTCTCCCACCGGCCGTTCCGCCGCCTCTGGTACGGCCAACTGGCGTCACGCGTCGGCGACAGCGTCCACGAAATCGCGCTCATCTGGGTCGTCTACGAGGTGACCGGCGACCCGACGCTGCTGTCCGTGACGCTCGCCGCGAGTTTCGTGCCGACGGTCTTGCTGTCGCTGCCCGCGGGCGCGGTGGTCGACCGCGTGAACCGCAAGTACGTGCTCGTCGGCTCCGACCTCGTGCGCGCCGCGACGGTGCTCGTCATCCCGCTGGTCGGCCCCGGGCCGCTGCTCGTCCCGACAGTCCTCGCGGTGGCGTTCGTCACCGGTGTCGCGGACGCCGTCGACGGCCCGGCGCGCGACGCGTTCGTCCCGCGACTCGTCGACGACGAAGACCTCGACGCCGCGAACTCGCTGGTCGGGATGACCGCGTCGCTCTCCCAGGTGTTGTTCGCGGCCGGCGGCGTCGCCGTCGCGGTGTTCGGTTCGTTCGCGGCGTTCTACGTGGACGCCGCGACGTTCGTCGTGTCCGCGCTGTTCGTCGCCACGATTGCCAGCGAGCACGGCGTCCCCGACCGCGCCACGGGCGGCGCCGAAGCCTTCTCGTCGGTGGTACGCGACGGGAAGCGCCGACTGGTGAGCGACGTCCGCGAGGTGCTGGCGTACGTCCGGGAGCGAGCGCTCCTCCGGAACGTCCTCGTGCTCGGCGCGCTCCTCCAGGCCGCCGTCGCACCGGTGAACGTCGCGCTGCCCGTGTACGCGCCCACGCTCCCTGTCCCGGACAGCGTCGCGCTCGGCGTGCTCTACTCCGCGTTCTTCACGGGGATGACCGCCGGCATGGTCGCCGTCGGCCGGTTCGACCGTGCGGTCGACGCGCGCCGCGGCCACGTCATCGTCGCCGGCATGGTCGCGTACGGCGTCACGATGGCCGCAGCGGTCGTCCTCGCCGTCGAGACGCTCGCCGCCGTCGGCGTCGTCGTCTCCCTGTTCGCGCTCTCCGGCGTCGGGTTCGCCGCCGCCACAGTCCCCCTGCGCGCGCTCCCGCAACTCGTCGTCCCGGACGACCGACTCGGCAGGTACACCGCCGCCTGGCGCACGCTCTCCTCGGGCGCGTTCGTCGTCGGTCTAGTCGCCACTGGGCCAATCGTGAAACTCGCGGGCGCCAGGGCGACGCTCGTCGGCGTCGGCGTCGCCACTGTCCTCATCGGCGTCGTGACCGCGCTCCAGCCGCTCGGCCGTGCGCACGACCACGTCCGGACGGACGACTCTCCGGCGCCCGCTGGCGCCGAGTGACCGACTCCTGGCGGGACTGCGCTCCCCGCGTCAGCCCCCGCTGCTGAGTTCCACTGTCGGCAGCCGCCAGTCGCGGCGCAGCGCGACGACGCGCAGCAGGAACGTCCCCG
>JBDGQF010000081.1:0-2128 GCA_042219255.1 Halobacterium sp.
CTGCCGGGGCCGAACGGGTAGTCCGTGCCGAACACGACCTTGTCGTTCCCGAAGAAGCTGTGCGCGCACTCGTGAGCGGGCAGCGACCCGCTGACGGCGGTGTCGACGTGGAACTCTCGGAAGTAGTCGCTGACCGGCTGGTCGAGGGGCGGCAGGTCGGTGTCCGCGTAGTTCTCCGGGTAGTCGAGGCGGCTCTGGTAGAACGAGTCGATGCGGCCGCCGTAGAACGGCACCATGCCGCCGCCGTGGTGCGCGAGCAGGTTGAAGTCGTACTCGGAGACGACGCCGCCGAACACGAGGCGGGAGAGCGCCAGCGTCGTGTCGAACGGCCACCCGAACAGCCGGTGTTCCATGTACTCGCTCGCCCACGGCGTCCACTCGTACAGCTGGGGGTGCATCCACAGCGGCGCGTCGTGCGTCTCGGCGCGCTCGAACAGCCCCCGGAACCGCGGTCTGTCCAGCGGTTCGCCCTCGATGTTCGAGAAAATCTGGACGCCGGCCATGTCCAGGTCGTCGACGACGCGGTCGAACTCGTCGAGGAACCTCTCGGAGGCGCGCGGCACCGTCCCGACGGGGATGAAGCGGTCTGGGTGTTCGTCGGCGAGCGACCGGAGTTCGTCGTTCGCGAGGCGCGTGAGTTCCAGCGCCGTCTCGTCGTCCATGCCGCGCCACAGCGGCGGGAGCGCGAGCGTCAACACCTGCTTGTCCACGCCGTACTCGTCCATGTGGTCGAGGCGCCGGTCGACGTCCCAGAGGAACGACGGGTCGCCGCTGAGTCCCTGGAAGTCGTACTCCGCGAGCAGCGTCTCGTAGAACTCCTCGGTGAGGACGTGCGTGTAGGCGTCGATGACCGTCATGTTCGTGACTTGGAAGGTGGTCGCGGAGCGGGAGCATAAAAGTTCACCCGCGGCCCCTCCGAGCACTGACACAACTATTAACATTCGTTATGTGTAGGTAGTGCTATGGTGTCACGTGACATCGGCAGGCGGGAGTACCTCGCGGGAGCTAGCGTCGCGCTCACCGGACTCAGTGGGTGTACGCTCCTGGGCGGCGGTGGTGGCGGCGACGAGACGATTACCATCGGCGCGACGGTCCCGGAGACGGGCGCGTTCTCCTCGCTCGGACAAGACCTCAAGCGCGGCTACGAACTCGGCATCAAGCGCATGAACGACGCCGGCGGCATCGGCGGCCGCGACGTCGAACTCGTCGTCGAGGACGACGAGAGCGACCCGGAAGTCCTCCGCCAGCAGTTACAGAAGATTACGAGCAACAACGACGTCGACATGCTCTGGGGGAGTTTCTCCAGTCTGCTCGTGCCCGCCGGCTCCGCGTTCGCGGAGAGCGAGGGGATTCCGTTCGTCGCCATCGCTGCGTCCTACGAGCAGAACCGCGTCGAGACGGACGCCGACTGGACGTTCATTCCGTTCCCGCACAGCCGTGACGTCGTGCGCGGCACGCGGAACGCACTCAAGCAGACGCCCGAGGACGCCAACCGCGTCGCAATCTGGGAGCCGAACTCCGGGTGGGGCAAGGAGATGGCGACGAAGTGGGAGGACAGCCTCTCCAGCGCGGGCTACGACGTCGTGCTCCGAGAGACGTACAGCATCGGGACCGACGACTTCTCGTCGCTCATCTCCCAGACGGCCAGCCAGGAGGCCGACATCCTGCTGTCGAACCCGACGCCGCCCGGCGGCATCACCGCCATCCAGCAGATGGCTTCGACCGACTACGCGCCGAAGTTCATCCAGTTCGTGCGTGCCGCCGACCCGCAGGCGTGGTGGTCGGCGCTCGGGCAGCGCGGCCGTGCCGTCTGCATGTGTCCGGGCTGGGTGCCCGGGATGACGGGCGGCGGGAACGAAGCCCTCTACGAGTCGTTCACGTCGGAGTACGACACCGACGCGGAGTACCCGCCCGTGATGGTCGGCGCGTCCTACAACCTCACGCAGGTCGCCGAACAGGCGCTGCGCGGCGCGGACTCCATCGCGCCAGCGGACGTCCAGAGCGTGCTCCGCGAGGAGCGCTTCCAGACCGTCGTCGGCGAGTTCGGGTTCGACGACGTCGGCCGCCCGAAGGCCGGCCAGATGACCGTGCCGACGGGCCAGTGGTGGGAGGGCCAGCAGCGCCTCGT
>JBDGQF010000374.1:0-2118 GCA_042219255.1 Halobacterium sp.
CTGCCGGCTTCGGCGTCGTCCTGCAGTCCGGACTCCGGAATCGCGCATAGACCCGGCCCCAGCGAAGTCCGTCGTGCGCCCGGCGTGTCCGAGAACGGACTGCGCGACGCGGCCGACGACGGGACGAGCGGCTAGTCGATGACGGGGCGTTCGTACGCGGACTCCTCGATGACGGACTCGACGCGGTCGATGACCGCGCGCAGCGCGTAGTCGCCGTCGACGTCGAGCGGGAACACGACGCCCGCCATCTGGGAGACGGGGACGGCGACGTCCAGCATCTCGTCGTAGACGCGGACGGTCGCGTGCAAGTCCTGTTCGTGTCGCGCTTCCAGCGACCCGTAGCCGAGCGCGCCGAGCTGGATGTCGCGCACCACCGCGTCGACCTGCGGCGGCTCGTACTTCTCGGCCGCCCAGTCGCTCCGGTAGACGTGCCCGACGCCCTCCTCGTCGTAGTAACTCACGCCCACGAGGCCCCTGGATACTCCGTCTTCGAGCGCGTCCCGCACTGCCGCTGCGAGGTCGTCCATACGGGACGCGAGGAGTGTCCCGTAGTTCACGTTGGTGGCCGAACAGGTTCCGGCGGTGAACGCGCCGCGCGCACGACGCCGCCCCGCCCGGATTCGAAACCCTTTTTCCTACAACTGCCGTCTCACCGATTGCACGCCGCCTTAGCTCAGACTGGGAGAGCACTCGACTGAAGATCGAGCTGTCCCCCGTTCAAATCGGGGAGGCGGCACTTCTGTGATTCTAACCGACGAGCGTAGCGAGGAGCGTTCGAATCCAGAACGTGCTCCGACACGATTTGAGCCTGGAAGTCACAGCCCGCGCAGCGAAGCGAGCAGGAATGTCTTCCTTCGTTCAAATCGGGGAGGCGGCATACGCCCACTTTTTACTCGTCGGGTTTCCTCGCTCGCTGACGCTCGCTGCGGGAACCACTCCTCGTAAAAACTTGGAGAAAACGTCCCGGGCGCTCCCTTCGGTCGCGCCCGGTGAAACCCCGGCTCGCTCCGCTCGCCGCGGTATGCTACCACCAATTGAAGGCCGAGTTTCCCTCCGACGATGCAGCGAGCAGGTGGAGAAATGATGCCGACCCGTTGGGTTCGTGAGACACATGCTGGCGAGCGGAGCAAGGAGTGTTCGAGCAGCGTGCTAGGCTCGATGGAGACGGCCCGAGTATGGGGATACGAGCCGGTCAGCGCCGTGATGTGAGGGCGTCGAGGGGGAGGGCGTGCTGGTGCCAGAGGAGGCCGAGGCAGCCAGCCCAGAAGACGAGCGTCGGGACTGGGGAGTGGCCGGTGGTGGCGAGGTCGAGGTAGTAGCTGGTGTCAGTGAGTGGGTACAGCCAGGGGACGCCGGTGGGAGTGGTGGTGTCGATGAGGAGGTGGGAGGCGTAGCCGACGCCGAACGCGGCGCCGAGGCGGCGGTCGACGGCGAGCGCGGCGGCGACAGCGAGGGCGGCGACTGGGAGGGAGTGCGTGAGGCCGCGGTGGACGAACGGCCACGCGAGCGCGTCCGGGAAGAGGAAGTCGGCGTCCGCTGCGAGCGCGCCGACGGTGCCGGCGAGCGGCCGGTCGAGGGCGAGCGCGCCGAGCGTGTAGCCGACGAGGGCGTGGGTGGCGAGTGCGACGGCGACGAGGCCGGCGTAGCCGCCTGGGTACGAACTCACAGCGTGTCGTCGGACGGCGGCAGGCATAAATTTAGGCGGTGGGGGTGACGCGGGTGCCAGGCGGGCCGTGCGTGGGAGTCGAGGGAGAGTCTAGAGAGTGTTTGCAAAATTCCCTTTCCGTGGGTCGTCCAGGTACGCGGCATGGTCGATACAGTTCTGGCGGGCCAGGTCGTCTCGGCGGTCAGTGGCGTGGGACTGCTCGGACTCGCGGCGTCCTCGCTCCGGGGCGAGGACAGGCCTGCGGCGCAGTCGTTCGCGGCGTTACTGGGCGTGCTGGGCATCGCGGCGGTGAGTGGTGCCGCGACGGCGCACGCCGGCACGGGCTACAAGGCGGTCTGGCTCGCGACGACGCTCGCGATTCCGGTGGCGTTCGCGGCGTTCGCGTTCGACTACTACGGGCTGACGTTCGTCGATTCGCCGCAGCGCGCCGCCGCGGCGGTGACGCCGGCCGT
>JBDGQF010000088.1:0-2111 GCA_042219255.1 Halobacterium sp.
GCGATTTCGGCGTTCCGCATCGCGTACTGCGCGGTCTGCTGGAGGCTGACGAGGACTTCCCGGACTTCCAGGAGGTCTTCGTTGTCCATCTCCGGGAGGTCGGCGAGGATGTCGCCCTCGCGGTCGCCGAGTTCCGCGAACAGTTCGCGGACTTCGACGGTGGCGTCGTAGTCGCGGGCGACGACGGCGTCGACGGCGGCGGCCGTGACTTCGTCGACCTGGTCGGTGAACTCGCGGATGCGGCGCATCGTCGACTGGTCGACGTCGAGCGTGTGGTCGTCGGCGTCCAGGACGATTTCCGCGATGTCCTCGGCGTTGTCCGCGGTGAGTTCGAGGTTCTTCGCGACCGACCGGTAGCCGATGAGCGGGAAGCCGTCGTCGAGGCCGACGGCGCGCGCGAGACTCGGGTTCTGGTAGGCGGTGAAGATGAGGCGCAGGAGTAGCACGAAAATCTTGTTCGCCTGGCGTTCGCGGTTGAGCGCGCGCTGGGCCATGTCGGGGCTGCCGCGCGCGAGCGCCTGCACGGCCTCCTCGCGCATCGTCGACCCCGTGTTCTCGAGGCGTTCGAGGAGGTTGTCGAGGTCGAAGTCCTCGGGGTCGACCGAACACCGGATGGTGATGCGTTCGGGCGTCTCCTCGACGACGCCGAGCCCCATGAGCTGCGTCTCGGCCTTGTAGACGGCGTTGATGTGCTCGGACTCGAGGGCGTCCTCGCTCTCGACGTGGATGATGCGGCGCCCGAGGACGTACTGGCCGACGATGGCGCGCTCGACGGCGTCGGCGTCGAAGTTCTCGGCGTGAATGGTCGCCTCCGTCTCCTCGCCGTGCGCGGACTCCGGCGTGACGGTCAGCGACCCCTTCCCGCTCTCGCGGACGGTGACCTCGTCGCCCTTCTCGACGTCCTGCTTGCGCGCCCACTCGGCGGGCAGCGTCATCGCGAGCGTAGACGGCCCCAGCCGCTGGACTTTCCGGGTTTCCATACCTGCGAGACGCGCTGGAACGACCTTAGTCTTGTCCCTCCGCCCTTATACTTGCCTTAAGGTCGTGGGGTGGTGTCACGGGACACCGGCAAATGCGAGGGGTTTTTCGGTGTGTCGCCCCTCACCCTAGACATGGGTTTTGGTAGCTACGACGAGTCCGAGCAGGGGAGCCAGGACACAGACATCGACGAGGACGGCGCCGTGAACGTACACGAGAACGACCACGACGGGGACGTGAACTTCGACTCGGGCGCGGACAGCGACGAACTCATCGACCAGCTGCAGTCGATGAAAGGCGACGACGAGTAACCGCCGGACACTCGCAGCGGCCGCCGTCTACACGACTTTCATCATTCGTTCTTCGAACCGTCCAGTCCTGACTTTCGTCCACCCGCGCAGGGACTCGTCGACGTCCTCGTCGCCGGTGTCCACGCGAAGGACGCCGGTCTCGTCGAGTTTCCGCGGCGACGCGAGGACGCGCACCTCGCTCTGCCGGACGACGTCGGGCGATATCTGTTGGTTGCCGCGGCCGAACACGAACCCCTGGCCGCCGATAGGAGAGACGAAAATCACGTTCTCGTCGCCGAGCGCGTCCAGAATCTCGTCCTCGCCGCCGTCCTCGACGACGAGTTCGCCGTCGCGGTAGACGTCGACGCCCAGCGGCGTGCCGTCGACGCCGAGTTCCTCGGCCACGTCACCGATTGTGCTGCCCGGGCCGAGAATGTACGTTACGCCGTCCTCGACGTTCTCGGCGACGGCTTCGGCGAGCGCGCCCGTGCTCCCGGCGTGCACCTGTTTCGCGGACTGCACGCCGTCGTCGGCGACCGGCACGCTGACGACGCCCTGGAGGCGCGTGCGCACTTCGCCGCCGCGGTACGCGTCCTCGTCGATGTCGTTGACCTCGCGCGCCTCCGTCTCCTCGAACTCCGCGACCACCCTGCCCGCGACCTCGGGGCGGACGGCGAACACCGACGAGTACACTTTCACGCCCGCCGGCACGCCGAGCACTGGGACGTCGGCGTCCAGGTCGTCCAGGGCGTCCGCGACGTCCGTCGCGGTGCCGTCGCCGCCCACGAACAGAATCACGTCCACGCCGCGCTCGACGAACGCGCGGACTGCGTCCTTCGTGTC
>JBDGQF010000319.1:0-965 GCA_042219255.1 Halobacterium sp.
GCCTCACTCCGTTCGGCCACACGGCTCGCGCATCGCTACGCTCCGCGCTCGCTCCGATGGCGGCGCGCAGAGCGCGCCGCCCGACTCACGGCTCCCGCTGGTCGCCGTTCGTTCAGACTGTGGCCTCGCTATGCTCGGCCACACGCTCCGCTACCTCGACCAACGTCAACCACGTGTTCTGGCCGGCGCGAAGCGCCGTCAAGTCGGCCGCCTCCACGCGCACCGTCACCGTGTCGCCGTCCCGTGACACGGACGCGGTGCTGCGGTCGCCCTCGATGTCGCCGGCTTCCACCGCGACGCTGCGCTGGACGACGCGGGCGACGGCGGGAGAACCGTACTCGAAAACGAGGTCCGTGGAGTGGGCCACGGGTGCGCTACCTGACGTCGACTTCCTTCACGTCGCGGGCGCGCTCCTTCAGCAGGACGCGGTGCCCGCAGTACGGACACCGGACTCCGCCGTACTCGTCGAGTTCGACGTCGCGCTTACAGCGGGAGCACTTGTACGCCATTATTCCTCAGCGGCTTCGGCTTCGACGTCCGCGGGGACTTCGACGTCCTCCTCGCTCTCGCCGAGCGCCGCGCGAATGGAGCGGCTGACGGTGCGGCCGCCCGGCGTCTCGGGCTTGTACGCGCCGCCGGCGTACTTGTAGTTGCACTTCGCGCACTGCCAGATGCCCGTCCCCTGTCGGGAGACGGCGTCCGAACCGCAGTCCGGACAGACGTGCTCGTCGTTCATCTCGTCCTCAATCTCGGAGACGCGACGCCGGGAGACGCGGCCGTAGCGCGCGCCGAACCGGCCGGCGCTCCCAGTGGAGCCCTTCTTAGCCATAGTGGACGCTTCTACCCGTGGGGCGCACATAAACGCTACGTTGCGTGGTCGACCGGAGGGAGACCACGTTAGTGCGAGCGCGGAGCGGAGCGATGCGTGAGCAGCGTGGCCGACCAACGGGAGGCCACGGAACAAG
>JBDGQF010000319.1:1065-2105 GCA_042219255.1 Halobacterium sp.
CGAACGCGGAGCAAAGCGATGCGTGAGCAGCGTGGCCGACCAACGGGAGGCCACGGAACAAGCGAACGCGGAGCAAAGCGATGCGTGAGCAGCGTGGCCGACCAACGGGAGGCCACGTTGACGTGAGCGGTGAGCGAAGCGAGCCGCGAGCAGCGTGGCTGTGGTGCCTGGGGGTCAGTCCTTGAGTTCGGCGTCGGTGAGTGCGTCGTTGAGGTCGGCGCGGACGCGTTCGCCGGTGTCGCGGCTCATCGCGGTGGTGACGACGCGGTTCTCCTGGACGCTCGAGCCGTCGCGGACCAGGAGGCGGAGGTTCCCGTTGTCGTCGGCGCGCGTGACTTTCGCGCGGACGCCCGTCCTTGAGCCTGAGCCGCCGGCGTCGATGGGGCCCGGAATCACCTTTTTGACGTTAGGGTGGTTGGCGACGGTGCGGATGGCGCGCTGGCCGTCTCGGTCGCCGATGAGCGTGGAGTGGCGGCCGCCGATTTTCTCCCGGGCGGGCTTGTCGACGACGTCGAGCGAGCGGTCGCCGCGCTGGTCGACGACGGTCTCGACCGGGTTCTCGCGGGGGACGCGGTAGACCTCGTAGTGGAGGTCGGCGCGCACCGCAGAGATGACGTCGTGGTCGCCGGCGACGAAGACGTCCTCGGGGCGCTTGCGGCGGATTTCGTCGGCGATGCGGCCGGCGAAGTTCCGGAGTTCGACGACGCCGGTCTCGCCGCCGTCCTCGGGGACGGTGGCGATGTCGGTGCGGCCGACGACGTCCTCGCCGTCGAGGAAGGTGAGGGTGGCGTGGTCGCGGTCGCACGCGGCGACGACGCCGTCGCAGTTGGCGGTCTGACAGACCAGGCAGTAGTCGCCCGGCTTGTCCAGTGGGGTGCCACACCGCCGACAGTCCATATCGGGTGCAGTCGGTCGGCGCGCAAAAGGCCGGTGTTTCCGGCGGGTGGAGTGCGGCCGGCCACGCAGGCCGCGTCGTCGCGTCAGAGGTCGGTCGGACTGGTCTTGAGGTATTCGCGGAGGACGACGGTGGCGTAACTGCC
>JBDGQF010000083.1:0-2097 GCA_042219255.1 Halobacterium sp.
CGGCTGAATCGGCAGTTCGACGTGCGTCGGGTACTCGGCGGAGTGGTGGACGGTGTTCTCGGCGACGCGGTACTCCTCGTCGGTGTACAGCGGCCCGCCGGTGTTGTGGTTGACGTCGAAGCGCGGCCAGTTCGACGACGAAATGTCGAGGCGGATGCGGTGCCCTGCTTTGAAGCGGTTCGCGGTGTCGTAGGGCTCCATGTAGAACTCGTAGACGTCGCCCGGTTCGACGAGGTCCGGTTCGTCGCGGTAGCCGCGGTAGCGGGCGCGACAGATCGAGTCAGAGAGGTTCAGGTCGTAGCCGTCCGGGTAGTCCTCGCTCGGCGGGTGTTCGTCGATTAGTTTCGCCGTGAAGTCCGTGTCCGGGCCGTCAGTCGCGCCGAACACGCGGACGCGGATGGGGCCGGCAATCTCGACCGGTTCGTCGAGGGGCGGCGTTCGGAACACGAGCACGTCGTCGCGCTCGCTGAGGGGGCCATACGGTGGCTCCGCGCCGAACGTGTCCTCGTCGGTGCGCTGGTCGTAGCCGCCGCGGCCCGCGAAGTCGATGATGTTCCGGTCGCCCAGCGGGTACGCCTCCACGGACTCCTCGCGCGGTTCGTACGTGAGGTACGAGGACGTGTTCCCGCCGATTGTCGGCACCGGGTCGGTGGGGTCGAACTCGTACGTCGTCGAGGACTCGCTGGCAGTGGGTTTCTCCGTGGAGAGCGTGCCGTCTGCGTGCGCGTAGAACTTCGTCATCTCGGTGCCCGCGGGCGGCCAGTCGTCGGCGCTGCGCCACTCGCCGCCGTGGAACAACTGGCCGTCCTCGGTTTGGTGGCCGTCCCCCAGCCCCATCATGAAGTACTCCACGCGGGACATGTCCCAGGCGTCCTCCATGCCGCGGACGTAGTGGTCGAAGAACTGCTTGCGCGTCTCGCGGTACTTCCGGGTCGCGTTCTCGCCGAACGCCAGGTCGCCGGCGGTGGGGTGCTCCCAGGTCAGCGGCGGGAACAGCAGTTCCTCGCTGTGGTCGTGGCCGCCCGGGAGGCGCGCGAGGTGCGTCCACGGCCCCATCAGGAGGTAGTGGTCGCTGTCCTTCCGGTCGGCGAGGCCGACGAAGTTGTCGCAGGTCGCGCCCGTGTACGAGTCGTACCAGCCACCCGAGTACACTGTGGGGACGTCCGCGGACTCGTCGTAGTGCGCCTCGAAGTTCACGCTCGGGTTCTGCCAGTAGTCGTCGCTCGCGGACGCCGTGGTCATGATGTCGAACGCCCACTCCTCGTACTGGGGGAGTTCCGCGAGCGCGGACTCGCCGCGCTGAATCGGGCCGTTCTCGAACACCTCGCGCACGTCCACGTCCGCGAACGTCTGCTGGACGTCCGGGTCGGCGAGGGACTCGTGGGCGAACCCGGCGCCGAGCGTGAACGCCCAGGCCAGCCACCGCTGCTCGAACGCGCCGTTGTGCCGGAACGTCTTCTCCCGGCCGTTCGCCGCGCCCATGTTCACGAACATCCCCGCGAGGCCGTCCGGGTCTTGGGTCGCGAGCGCGCTCTGCACCCACGCGCCGTAGGACGTGCCCAGCGTCACGACGTTGCCGTCGCAGTAGTCCTGGTCGGCGAGGTACTCGACGGTGTCGGCGCCGTCCTCGGCCTCGTTGGCGTTGATGTAGAAGTCGCCCTCGCTGTCGAAGCGCCCGCGCACGTCCTGGATGGCGATGACGTACCCCCTGGACGCGTACCACTCGCCGTGCCGGAGGCGGCCGCCCGTCTTGTCGTACGGCGTCCGGTCGAGGATGACCGGCCGCGGCTCCTCGATTGGCTCGCCGGTGTCCGGGTCGGCGGGCCGGTAGACGTCCGTGGAGAGCGCGACGCCGTCCCGCGTCTCGATTGCCACGTCGAGTTCGGCGTGCACGCTGTACGCTGGGTCGCTATCGCTTGCCATACGCGTTCAACCGGGACGACCCGCAAATACGTTTCCCCGGGCCGGGATGAATCCGCGCGAACAACCCCCAAATTTTGCGGCACATTTATTATGGATGTTTGTTGAGGGGAATACGTGTCCGGTATGGCAGCATTCCCCACGTGAATCCGCGCCACACCTCGGACGGAGGGCCAC
>JBDGQF010000055.1:0-2065 GCA_042219255.1 Halobacterium sp.
GGGTGTCGACGGCGGCCTGGAAGTGGTCGACGCCGGAGTTGACGCTGCCGACGAGCGCCTTGTTCTCGAGGACGAACTCGCGGTGGAGGTCGCTGCCCGCGACCTCGAACTCCCAGCCGGATTCGGGGACGCCGAGGAGCGCGCCGACGCCGTTGGGCGCGAGCGCCTGGACGGTCTGGAAGGCGTGTTTGGCGTGACCGGTCGCCTCGTACACGAAGTCCATTGGCTCGTGGACGTCCACGACGTCGGGGACGGGGGTTTCGCGGGAGTCGACGTACGTGGCGCCGAGGCGTTCGACGACGTCGATGGTGGGGTCTGGGCGGTCGCGGCGGCCGAGACAGTAGAGGTCGTCGAAGCGGTCGCCGTCTTCGAGCATGGCGAGCGTGAGCAGGCCGAGGGAGCCGTTCCCGAGGACGAACGCGGAACTGGGCTGCCACTGGAACGACGACCGCGCGGCGAACGCGAGTTCGAGGGCTTTCTCGGTGATGGAGACGGGTTCGACGAGGAAGCCGAGGTCGGCGAGGTCGTCCGGGACGGCCACGAGGAATTCGGCGGGACTGGTGAAGTACTCGGCCATGAAGCCGTGCGCGCCCTCGATGCCGCGTTCGACGTAGTGGCCGCCGGGCGCCATGTCGGGTTCGCCGCGGTCGAAGTACTCGTTGTCGCCGTCCGGGCGGCGCCGCACCGTGGGTGCGACGACGTCGCCAGCGTCGAGGTCGGTGCCGTTGGGGTCTTCGACGACGCCGACGGCTTCGTGGCCGAGGACGAGGTGGTCGTCGCCCTCGGGGAAGCCGCCGTGGTCGCCGGCGATGACTTCGTGGTCGGTGCCGTCGACGCCGACGCGGAGCGTGCGCACGAGCGCTTCGCCGGGGCCGGGTTCGGGTCGCGGCAGGTCGACGACGCGGGGCGTCCGGTCGTCGCGTGTGACGGCGATTGCGTCCATGCACACCCATCACACCCCCATCGGCAAAAGATTTATTCTCTACCGAGTAATCTTTCCCTCCCGTGGGTGGCCGGTGTCCGTATCGCCACGTGTCCACTTGCGGCATCCCCACCCACTAAACCCGCAGGGAGCCTCTACCACCTATGGAGCGGTACGACCGGCTGTACGCGCTGTACGACGAGTTCGACACGGAGACGCTCCGCGCCTACCAGAACTTCGTCGACCTCTTCCCGCCCGTGGACTCCCGCGTCGCCCTCGAGTACTGGGAGTCAGCCAGCGACGAACTCGTCGAGCGGAAGGACGAACTCCGCGCGGCGTTCCCGGAGGGCGAGACGTTCGCGGAACTGGCCGCGCGCGCCACCCGCGACCAGGCGTTCGCCGCCCTCGACCTGCACGCCGAGTACGGCCGCGCCGTGAACGTCCTCGTGCTGGACGTCGACGAGACGCTGCGGTCGGCCGGCCACACGGACAACGAGATTCCCCGCGAGACCCTCCACCTCCTGACTGAGTTCCACGAGGCCGGCGTCCCCATCGTCATCTGCACCGGCCAGACCCTCGAGAACGTCAAGGGCTTTCTCATTCAGGGCCTCGGCAACGAACTCGTGCACTCCGGCAGCGTCTCCGTCGTCTACGAGGCCGGCACCGGCGTGTTCACGCCCGGGCACGGCCCGGACACGAAACAACTCCTCTACGAGGACTTAGACCGCGACGTCAGGGACGTCTTCGACGACCTGCGTGCGCGCATCCTCTCGGACGCCCCGGAGGGCATCCGCCAGGGCTGTCACCTCCAGGGCAACGAGTTCAACGTCACCCTGAAACCGAACTTCGAGACGGGCAGCGACCGGGCGCGCGACCTCATCGACGACGCGCTCCGGTACGAACTCGACCTGCTCGCGGACTGCGTCGACGGCGCCACCACGGAACACGTCCGGTCGTACTACGCGGCCGCCGACCCGGAAATCGCAGGCGTGCTCGACGACGCAGACGCCCTCCCCGAGGGCTTCGACCCGGACGCCGACCCGAGTGAGGGCGTCCCGGACGCCGTCGCCAGCGTCCTCGACCGCGTCGACGTCGCGTACTACGAGGCGGACGCCGCCGAAATCGCGTCCCGCGAACTGAACA
>JBDGQF010000303.1:0-2027 GCA_042219255.1 Halobacterium sp.
CGCCCGCGACACTAACGACCGACCTCATCCGTGGGCGGCGTGCCCAGTTGGCCGGGAAACCCTCGTGGCGGGCGAGTGGCGCGAAGCGCCACTAACTGGCGAGGCGGCGTCAGCCGCCGTGCCGGGTGGTTCCGTCAGGAACCACCGAAGTGCTGAGCCGGTGGAAGCCGACTCTGCTGGGCGGTGTGCGGCCGCCAGTCGGGGACTGTCGTCCCGGATGTCGCACGCCGGGGTTCTCCGGGCGGTCATCGCGTCCGCGTGGACAGACTCGGCCGGGGACAAACGGCGCGCGTGTAGTTGTAGGCGGCCGCCGAGAAAGAGGGTTACGCCTCTGCGGCCGTCTCGGTGAGCGCGTACACCTGTTCTTTGCTGTCGCAGAGGCCGCAGACGCACTCGACGAGGCCGGCGTCCTCGAGTTCCGCGAGGGCGTCCGCGGCGTCGGCTTCGGAGAGGCGTGCCTCCTCGGCCACTTCGGCCGGGGAGAGCGGACCGCAGTTGTCGAGCACGACGCGCGCCAGTTTCGCGGCGCACGACAGTGCGTCGGACTCGCTCATCGGTTGTCCGTACTCTACACGAGTCAAAAACCCTTCGTAAAGCGGCGAGTAGGGCTGTCGTCGCGGTACGCTTACGTCGTGGGGCGTCCACCTCCGAGGCGATGACGGACATCGCCGTCCTCCGGCGCGGCGCGCACGGCATGCCAGCCAGCGACTACGCGGACGCGCTCCGGGAGCGGTTGCCGGCCTACGACGTGGAACTGGCGCGGACGCCCGCCGAGGAACGCGACCTGATAGCGGACGCTCGAATCGTCACGGGGACGAGCATCGACGCCGGGCAAGTGCAGCAGGCCGAGAACCTGGAGCTGTTCGCGTGTGCGTACGCCGGCTACAACCACTTGCCGCTGGACGCGCTCCGGGACGCGGGCGTCGCGGTGACGAACGCCGCGGGCATCCACGCGCCGAGCATCGCCGAGCAAGTGCTCGGGTTCCTGTTGACGTTCTCGCGGCGACTCCACGAGGGGTGGCGCAGGAAGCAGAATCGCGAGTGGCGCCACTACCAGGCGTACGAACTGAAGGACTCGACAGTCACCGTCGTCGGCCTGGGCGCCATCGGGCACGCCGTCGTCGAGCGCCTCGAAGGGTTCGACGTGGACACTATCGGCGTGCGGTACACGCCGGAGAAGGGCGGGCCGACGGACGAAGTCGTGGGGTTCGAGGAGGACGCCGTCCACGACGCGTTCGCGCGCACCGACTACCTCGTGCTCGCGACGCCGCTGTCGGAGACGACGCGCCACCTCGTCGACGACGACGCCTTCGAGACGCTGCCGCCGGAGAGCGTGCTCGTGAACGTCGCACGCGGCGCGGTCGTGGACACTGACGCGCTCGTCGGCGCCGTCCAGCGCGAGAGCATCCGCGGCGCCGCGCTCGACGTCACCGACCCGGAGCCGCTGCCGGAAGACCACCCGCTGTGGAACTTCGAGAACGTCCTGATTACGCCGCACAACGCCGGCCACACGCCACAGCACTGGGAGCGCCTCGCGGACATCCTCGCGGCGAACGCGCCGCGACTCGACACCGACGAACCCCTGGAGAACCGCGTCGACTGAGTCAGGCGTCCCGCAGGCGGCCCGCCGCCGCGAGGTCGTCAGCGAGCGCGGCGTAGACGTCCGCACAGCTATTCTCAGGGCTCCGGTCGGGCGACACGGCGCTGAGGGTGTCCCAGTCGCCGACGAGGACGAGTCGCTTCCGGGCGCGCGTCAGCGCGACGTTCAGGCGCCGTGGGCCCTCCTCGGGGAATTCGAGGAAGCCGCTACTGCCGTCGTCGTTACTGCGGACGAACGACACCACGACCGCGTCGCGCTCGCCGCCCTGGAACGAGTCCACGGTGTCGACGGTCGCCCTGTGCGCGCCCTCGACGCCGGAAGCAGCGAGGCGCGACCGGACGCGCTCGACTTGCGCGCTGTACGCCGCGATGACGCCGACGTCGCCAGGGTCGACGCCCGCGTCCGCGAGCCGTCGGACTTCCTCGAC
>JBDGQF010000437.1:0-2026 GCA_042219255.1 Halobacterium sp.
ACCGCGTAGCGTGTGCGAGTCGCGTGATGAACGGTGTGGGAGGAGCGGATTTGAACCAGACGAGTCGCGCGCAGCGTAGCGAGCACGTCTCGGCGTGGTTCACAATCCGCCCCGACCCACTACGTTTTTCCAACTCACGCCGACGAGCACCGCGTAGCGTGTGCGAGTCGCGTGATGAACGGTGTGGGCGGATAGTTTATGCGCTCCGCGCTTAGATGGGGGTTCGATGGGCGAGTGCGACCGCTGTGAGGGTGACGACGGCATCTCGTACACGTGTAACGAGTGTGGGGGGACGTTCTGTTCGGAGCACCGCTTGCCCGAGGCGCACCGGTGTGAAGGCCTTTTGTCGAAGGACAGGGAGGAGTGGTTCAAGGACGAACTATCGGTGCGAGAGAACCGGCAGTCAGAGAGCATCGTTCGCGACTCGCGCGAAGGGGACGTCGACGAGTCAGACGCGTCGACGGCGTCTCCGACGTGCCTGGAGTGTGGGCGCATCACGGAACGGGAGTGCGAGGACTGTGGGACGCCGTACTGCAAGCAGCACGTGAGTCCTCGCGTCCACAACTGTGCGTTTCTCGATGTGGATTCCAAAGACACCTCGTGGAATCCTCACGACGGCGGAAACCCAGACACACCACCGAAGCCTGACGTTCGAGAGCAGGAAGACGATGGCGGACTACTCCGTTCGCTGCTGTCAGTGGTGAACATTTTCCGATAGTGGGGCGGCCGCTGCCAGAGTCGACCAGGGTGTGAAACTATACCACACGGTCTCGTAGGGTGGGTATGGTTTCACGAGTGCTGGTGGCGATGGACGACTCGGAGATGGCGCGGCGGGCGCTGGCGTACGCGTTCGACGCGCATCCGGTCGCGGAGATTACCGTCCTGCACGTGGTCGGCGGCGGGTCGCCGGTGATGGGGGAGGCGGCGTCGGTGGCGCTCGAAGAAGGGTTCGAGGACGAGGAGGACGCACACGGGCAGGCGGTGTTCGAGCGCGCCAGAGAGATGGCGGCGGAGCGCGGGCGCGCCGTGGACACCGAGCTGGCGTACGGGAGCGCGGCGCAGTCCATCGTGGAGCACGCCGACGGGTTCGACGTCGTGGTGGTCGGCGCGCACAGCGGGTCGCTGGTGGAGCGACTGTTCACGGGGAACACCGCGGAGAAAGTCGTGAAGCAGTCGCCGGTGCCGGTGACGACCGTCAGGTGAGGCGTCCGGGCGGGACGGCGATTTGCTCCGCGGCGTGCCGTCACGAATCCGAAATGAGGATTTATGTGTCAGGAATCGGGTCGGGGCAGACATGGCAACGGTCGAGCAGCCGTCGACGCACAGGGAGGAACTCGGAATTGTCGTGGAACTTGCCGACCGGAAGTTCGCCGCCGCGGCGGTCGCAATCACGCTCGGCGCGCCGCTCGCGGCGTACCTGTCGGGCGTCACGTCGGTGTTGTTCTACGTGCACGTGGCGCTGGGCGCGTTCTGGTTCGGCCTGGACTTCTTCTTCAAGTTCGTGCTCGGGCCGTCGCTGGACGCCGCGCCGGAGGACGCGGCGAGCGCGGTGAACCGCCGTCTCGTCCCGAAGATGGTGGTGGTCGCCGAACCGTTGAGCGTGGGCGTCGTGGGCTCCGGTATCTTGCTCGCCGACCTGCTCGGGTACTGGGCGGCACCGTCGGTGTGGCTGCACCTCGCACTCGGCATCGGCGTCCTGATGCTCTTGGTCGGGTTCGGGCCGCTGCACGTCGTGACGACGAAGATGGCGGTCGAACTGTCCCGGGACGACCCGGACGGCGAACGCCTCGACGCGCTGTTCGGGAAGGCGCTCCAGTGGGGCCTGCTCCAGACCGTCTTCATGCTCGCCATCATCGTCGCGATGGTGGGGTTGCGCGGCCTCCTCTGAGGAGCGCGGAACCCGACGGCGCGGCTTAGCGCCCTGCGGCGCGGCTCATTCGTCTGCGAGGGCGTCCAGGCCGGTGAGGAGTGCGGCGGCGCTCGCGCGGTTCGTCGCCAGCGGGACGTCGTGGACGTCGCAGATGCG
>JBDGQF010000433.1:0-2019 GCA_042219255.1 Halobacterium sp.
CCAGGTCGACGAACGCCCAGCCGTGCGGGAGCGTGGGCGCGGTCGAGAGCGGCCGATAGCGGCCGTCGTCGTCGTGCTTGACGAGGTGGCGCGCCTCCAGTGGGTCGTGGTACGCGTCCACGTCCTCGCCGACGTCGTCCTCGTGGCGAACTTCGTAGCGCCGCGACCCGCCCTGATTGAGGACGGCGGTGACGGCGAGTTCGCCCCACGAGCGCGTGTGGCCGCCCTGGAGCGCGTCGTAGCGCTCGGGGACGGAGTGGTCGTCCGCGCCCTCCAGCCACCGCAGGAACGCGCGCCGCGGCGTGTCGTGGCCCTCGACGACGCGCTCCCAGTAGAACCAGTTCGTCGCGTACGGGTCGGCGGCGCGCTCGCGGAGCAACTCCTCGGTCACGGTCACCTGTTCGTCCGGCGTCTCCCAGCGGTAGCCGCCGTCCGCGCGCTCGACGACGAGGCCGTCGAACTCGATGCCTCCCTCGGCGGCGTCCACGAGCGCGTCGGCGACGGCGTCGGTGATCTGGGTCGCGGACATCAGTCCCCCGCGCTCGCGGTGCCCGCGCCACCGGTCTCCTCGCGCACCTGCTCGATGGCGGCGCCGACGTCGGCGCCCGCTTCACCGGCGCGCTCCAGGATGACGTCCGCGACGAGCGGTTCCGTGCCGACGGCGCCCGAGTACCAGATGCGGTGGCCGTCCACCTCCGTCGGGACGTCGTAGCCCGTCCGGTAGTCGTCGGTGAGGCCCATGTCCTCGGGGATGTCCTCCTGGGTGTGGAAGCCGTCAGCGACGAACAGCGGTACGACGACGACGTCCTCCGCCTCGAAGAAGTCGGTGACGTCGTCGACTTCGGGGTCTTCGTCCATGAACACGGCCTTCACTTCCTCGAAGCGGTCCGTCTCGCGGATGCGGTCGGCGTGGTAGTGGATGGCCTTCGCGGAGTTCTCGTTGCGCTCGGTGCCGTGGCCGACGACGGCGAGCCCGAACCCGTCGCCGACGTCCGGGTCGTCCGTGATGGACTTCGCGCGCTGGACGATGACGTCGCTCATCGAGTCGTGGGTGCCGACCGGCCCGCAGTAGTGGATGGTCTTGTCGACGTCCGTCGCGCGGAGTGTGACGTGGTCGGCGTCCGTGCCGTCGGAGTCCCAGTCCTCGGGCGTCCAGTCGTCGAGGCGGAGTTCCCGCGGGATGACCTGTTCGGTGAAGTAGCCCTCGGAGATGAACAGCGGCACGACGAACACTTCCTCTGACTCCAGCGTCCGCAAGACCTCGCGGAAGGACGGCTCCTCCTTCCAGAACGCCTCGCGGACTTCGTCGAAGGCGCCGGACGCCCGGATGGTGTCCGCGTGCGCGAACGCCGGGTCGGACGACCCGGGATTGAGGTGCGAACCGTGACCGACGATGACCAGCGCTTGCATGTCCTGGAATTGGGGAGACGCGTCCTTAGTGACTTCGCTCCCGGCGCTCACGCCGGGCAAATATCGGAGAAATTCGCCCCTTTTATCTGGCAAGGGAGTAATGCTAGCGCACTAATGCGTCGTCGGACGCTCCTCTCGCTGGCAGTCGCCGCCCTCCTCGTCACCAGTGGCTGTGCGGGACTGAAGTCGTTCGGTGACGGCGACCAGCAGTCCCCGCCCGCTGACGTGGACGTGGTCGAGCGCTACCAGTCCCTGCAGACCCTGAAAGCCACCCAGCACTCGACTATCGACTACAACGGCACGACGAACGAGACGACGGTCGAAGTCCGCATCGACTTCACCACGACGCCGCCGCGGCAGTTCCAGCGCACAGTCGCGCCCCCCCGAGACGAGGGCGACGTGACGCTCTCGAACGAGTCCGGCACAATCATCTACGACGCCAGCGAGAACTCCGTGACGCGGATTCCCAGTCGAGACACGCAGGCGCTGAACGCCCAGAACCGGTCGTCGTACATCGCGCGCATCGTCGCCGCCGCACGCGAGGACGGCGTGGCGGAACCACGAGAGGGCGTGTCGCCGCTCCCGGTCGTCCCGGCGACGAGCACCGCG
>JBDGQF010000198.1:0-2011 GCA_042219255.1 Halobacterium sp.
TCCTCCGCGAGGCGCGCCGCGACGTGGACGGCGCGTTCGCGCGCGGCGACCTGCGCGCGCTCCCGTTCCGCGACGGCGCCGTCGACGGCGTCTGGTGCTGCGCCGCGCTCCACCACCTCCCGAAGGCCGACGCGCCCGCCGCGCTCGCGGAGTTCGAGCGCGTGCTCCGCCCGGACGGCGCGCTGTTCTGCTCGGTGAAGCGCGGCGACGACGCCGGCTTCGAGCGCGACGACGACCACGGCGGCGGCGACGAGCGCTACTTCGCGTACTACGGCGGCGACGAGTTCCGCGCCCTGCTCGCGGACGCCGGCTTCGAACCGACGGTGCGCACCGACGGTCGCTGGGTGAGCACCGTCTCGACGCCGGCGTGAGGCCCACAGCGCGAGCACGGTCACGACGCCGGCCTGCCGCGCTGCGAGGCGCACATCCGACCTGATTAGTGGTCGCGCCGCCAAGCACGCGCCATGACCAG
Organism: Halobacterium sp.; assembly: GCA_042219255.1. GTDB lineage: Archaea > Halobacteriota > Halobacteria > Halobacteriales > Halobacteriaceae > Halobacterium. Next base: position 473 of record JBDGQF010000198.1, read on the forward strand.
GTTCGACGCCGAGACCGAGGCCGACCGCGTCGCGCTCGTCGCGGACGCCATCGAGGCCCACCGCGAGCGGGACAGCGCGTTCTGCACGCTCGAAGCCGACGAGGAGCCCAGCGACGACCCGGAACTCCTGCCGCCGTGGGTGCAGTTCGCCGACGGCACCCTCAACCTCGACTGCACGGACGACGAACTCGACGCGCTCTCGACGGTCGTCTCGCGGTTCGGCGCGTTCACCATCACGGAGCGCGAGTCAATCGCCGCGGAGACGGCCGAGGAGTCCCCGGGGACGAACGTCCGCATCCGCGCGCAGACCGACCCCGAGCGCGTCGGCCAGTTCGTCGACGCCGTCTTCCGGGACGCCTACGGCCTCCCCGAGGACTTCCGGCTCTGGGCGGTCGAAGTCTGAGCGACTGGTGACGGCAGGCGGCGACGGCTACGGCGAATCCAAGGTATAAGGGCGTCCGGTGTAGAGCACCCCACATGAGATTCTCGCACGCTGTCCCCGTAGCACTCGGTGTCCGCCGGCTGCCCGGACGCCCCAAAGGGGGTGGGCCGCGTGAGTGACTTGCTGTCGCGCGTCGTCGTCCCGGTCGCCAGCGAGGCCGACGCCGAAGCGACGATGGACGCCGTGCTGCCGCACGTCAGCGAAGCCGGTGGGTCGGTCGTCGCCGTCCACGTCATCGAGAAGGCGGGCGGCGCGCCGGACAAGGCCAGCGTCGAACAGCGCGAGGCGTACGCCGAGGACGTGTTCGCCGTCGTCACCGAGGCCTGCGAGGCGGCGGGCGTCGACTGTGAGACCGACCGCCGGTTCGACACGGACGTCGTCGACGGCATCTTCGCGGCCGCGCGCGACCACGGCGCGTCCGCGGTAGCGTTTACGCCCCGGGAGAGCAACCGCTGGCTCGACCTCCTCACTGGTGACAACTCCCGGAAACTGGTGAAGCGCGCCGACCTCCCGGTCGTCGTGTTCCCGGCGGACGGCCCCGACGGGGCGGAGGACGCCGATGAGTGACGAGGAGCTGGCCAAAGACCTCGGGCCGCTGGCCGCGCTCACCATCGGCGTCGGCACGATGATCGGCGCCGGCATCTTCGTGCTGCCGGGCGCCGCCGTCGAGACCTCGGGGCCGCTGTCGGCGCTGGCGTTCCTCGTCGGCGGCGGCATCGCGCTCCTGACAGCGCTCGCGGCGTCCGAACTCGGCACCGCGATGCCGAAAGCCGGCGGCGCGTACTACTACATCAACCACTCCATGGGGCCGCTGTTCGGCTCCATCGCCGGCTGGGCGAACTGGATGGGCCTGGCGTTCGCGTCCGCGTTCTACATGTTCGGCCTCGGCCAGTACGTCATCACGTTCCTGGACGTCCCCGGCCTCTACCTGGGGCCGCTCGCGCTCTCGCCCGCGAATGTCGTCGCGTTCGCCGGTGCCGCGTTCTTCGTCGGTGTCAACTACGTCGGCGCGAAGGAGACCGGCGGCCTCCAGAACGTCATCGTCATCACGCTCGTCGCCATCCTCGCCGTGTTCACCGCCGTCGGCGCGTTGAACG
>JBDGQF010000045.1:0-2002 GCA_042219255.1 Halobacterium sp.
TCGGTGCCGCCGACCGTCGCCGAAGTAAAAGCAAAGCCGTCCGTCACGCGGGACGCCCGCACCACCGCGCCGGCGAACGTCGACGTGCTGCCGTCGTAGGACTCCGCCACGCCGAGCGCGCGCGTCCCGGGCTTCACGCTACTCGCCCTTGATGTCCTGCAGGCGGTCGAGGAGTTCGTCGTTCGACGCGCCGATTTCGTAGTTCACGTCCCCGGAGTGCTCGAACTCCGTGGTGTCGAGGCCCTCGTCGGCGTCGATGTCCTCTGAGTCGAGAGACTGGTTCTCCTGTTCGGATTCGTCGTAGCTCCCGAAACCCATGGTCACTTCGAGATAGGCGCTGCGCCACCAAAAGTTCCCCGCAAAATTGGCCCCGCGCCCTCAAAAACCCCGGCGTTTTACGGCGGGCGCGGCCGTCCGTCCGGGCATGGACGTACACAACGTGACCGAGGCCGCGGAGACGTTCACGTGTAACGCCTACCTCGCAGTCGGCGACCGGGCGACGCTCGTCGACGCCGGCGCGTACGGCGGCGTCGTCGACGAAGTCCGAGAGCACGTCGACGACCTGGACGCCGTCGTCCTCACGCACCAGCACGGCGACCACGTCGAGCAACTGGACGCCGTCGTGGACGCCTTCGACCCGGACGTGTACGCGTTCGCGCCCCACGACCTGCGCACGCACGCGCTCGCAGACGGCGACAAGGTCCGCGTCGGCAGTGAGGACTGCGACGTGGTGTTCACGCCCGGGCACGCGCCTGACCACGTCTCCCTCGTCTCGGACGCGTCGCTGTTCTCCGGCGACGTCGTCGTCCACGACGACGGCGCGTTCGATGACGGCAGTTTCGGCCGCACCGACATGGCCGGCCAGTCCCGCGAACGCCTCATCGGGAGCATCAGGGAACTGCTCGACCGGATGCCCGACTCGGTCGAACACATGTACTCGGGGCACGGCGGCGTCTTCCACGGCGACGTCCGTTCGGTCGTCGAGCGCGCGCTCGAACGCGCCGAGCGCCGCGAACCCAAGTACCCCGAATAGCGGCCGGCCGTCTCCTGCCCAGAGTGAGAGCGCGTCACACACCACGAGAACCCTTTTTCCGTCCGTCCGCGTTTCTCCGCGTATGCCCGGACGACCCTTCATCGAGGGCGACAGCGTCGACCTCTGTGCGGTTGCCGAGGAGGACCTGTCGTTCTTCCTCGACAACGTCAACGACCCCGCGGTCTGGCGGACCATCGGCTCCCGGAACCCGTACACGGAACAGCAGGAACAGGACTGGTACGAGGAGCACATCAGCGACGACAACGGCCACGTCCACTTCACGGTCGCCGATGACGGCGACCCGGTGGGAACCGTGAGCGTCCACGGCGTCGACGACGTCAACGGCGCCGCCGAAATCGGCATCTGGATCGGCTCCGGGCACTGGGGGAACGGCTACGGCACCGAGGCAGCGCGCCTCGCCACCGACTACGCGTTCCGCGACCACCGCCGCCACCGCGTCTGCGCGCGCGTCTTCGAAGGCAACGAGGCGTCGGCGCGAATCTGGGAGAAACTCGGCTACGAACTCGAGGGCACGCACCGCGACGAAGTGTTCATCGAGGGCGAGTACCGCGACGTGCGGTACTACTCGGTGCTGGAAGACGAGTGGGAGAACGCCTGAAAGACGCGAGAACGAGTTACGTGGAGCGCGATTCCTTCGCTTTCGGGCGGAGGCGCTTGTAGCCGCACTTCCGGCACTCGCTGGCGCGCTTGGGGTTCCGTGCGTTACACCGCATGCAAATCTGCTTCTCGAGCAGGCGTTCCTCGATAGTCTGGCTCATGGCCTCCCGTTCGCTCGGGGCGCGTTTAAGCGGTTCGGAACGCCTGCGGCCGCCGCCGGCCCGGTTCGCCGCGCGCGCCGCGCGGCGTCCACGACACGCCGCTGGCGTTACGCCTGGACGCGCGATTCGAGGTGTTCGCGGAGAATCGTGCGGTGGCAGCGCTTCTCGTCGGTGTTCTCGAAGCAGACGA
>JBDGQF010000004.1:0-1999 GCA_042219255.1 Halobacterium sp.
AACAGCGCCATCGGGTACTGGATGCCGACCCACACGCCCAGGAAGACGCCCGCCACGAAGACGGCCGTCCCCGGGAGGAACGGGCCGTCTAGCTGGTACAGGTAGACGCCGAACGCCACTGCCAGGGCGATGTAGATGAAGCTCGCCGTCGTCACCTGTGGGAACGCGTCGAACACGATGGCGACGACGAGCGCGAACACGGCGACGACGAGGATGATGGTGAGGAACGCGAACCACAGCAGCATGTTCTTCCCGCCCTCGCCGACGTACTCGCCGATGATGTAGCCGATTGACTTCCCCTCGTGCCGGAGCGACCCGGACAGCGAGACGAAGTCGTGGACGGCGCCCATCAGCGGGTTGCCGATGGCAATCCACAGCAGTGCGGGTACCCATCCCCACACTGCGCCCGCCGTAATCGGCCCGACAATCGGTGCTCCCCCCGCGATACTGGAGTAGTGGTGTCCCAGCAAGACCGGTTTCTTCGCCGGGACGTACTCCTGTCCGTCTTCGTACTTGTGTGCTGGCGTCTCGTTCTCGTCGTCGAGTTCCAGGAACCGTGACAGGTATTTGGAATACCCGAGGTACCCGACGCTGAACGTTAGTAGCACAGCCAGTACGATCCAGATTACTTGTGTCATTGCTAACGGCCTACAAACCCACTCAAGGTAATCGGGGACTTAAATTTGGTGAGTAAAATCCACGGCCTGGGGAGCAAATTTAACTTATTCACGCACTTTGAAGTGTCCGGGCACTCCTTTGCACTAGTCATTATCATTCGTGACGTACGTTGCGGTGCCGCGAGCGAGGGCAGCGTCCGCTCGCTAGTACCGCAATGCGGACGTTGAAGGCGTCCGACGGCGAATGCCGCCTATGGGAGACCGGATTCCAGTGACGGTGCTTTCGGGGAGTCTCGGCGCCGGGAAGACGACGCTGCTGAACCACGTGCTCGCGAACGCCGGCGACCGCGACGTCGCCGTCCTCGTCAACGACATGGGCGACGTGAACGTGGACGCGGAACTCGTCGCCGACGAATCGGAACTCGACCTCGCGGACGGCGTCGCCGAACTCTCGAACGGCTGCATCTGCTGTGAACTCCAGGGCGACCTCGAAGCCGCAGTCGTGCGCCTCGCCCGCGACCGAGACTTCGACCACCTCCTCGTGGAGTCCTCCGGCATCTCCGAGCCCGCGCCGGTCGCACGACTCTTCACGACCGAGTCACGGGTCGCCGCGCGCTACCAGGTCAACGGCCTCGTGACCGTCGTCGACGCGCGCGCGTTTCTCGACACGTTCGACGGCGACGGCGTCCCGGAACGGCGCGCGACCGGCGAGGACGAGCGGCCGCTGTCCGACCTGCTCGTCGAGCAAATCGAGGTCGCGAACGTGGTCGTACTGAACAAGGCAGACCTCTGCACGGACGCCGAACTCGACCGCGCGGCGGAACTCGTGGCGGCGCTCCAGCCGGACGCCGAGACGGTGCGGACGGAGTTCTCGGCGGTCGACACCGACTGGCTGTTCGACGTCCAGCGCTTCGACGCCGACGAGGTCGGCGACCTCCCAGCCTGGAAGCGCGCCCTCGACGGCGACGACGGCCACGACCACGAAGACAGCGACGCGGAACACGGGGACGGCGAAGACAGCCACGACCACGACGGCGACCACCACGGCCACCGCCACCCGGACGAAGTGTACGGCGTCTCATCGTTCACGTACCGGCGCCGGCGGCCGTTCCACCCGGAGCGAATCGCCGACGTCCTCAGGAGTCTGCCGGACGGCGTCGTGCGCTCGAAGGGGCGCCTGTGGGTCGCGGGGAGCGAGTACCGGCAGTCAGTCGGGCAGGCCGGTGCGTCGGTGCGCGTGACCGCGCGCGGCCCCTGGATTGCGTCGCTCCCGGAGGTCGAGCAAGACCTCTACCGGTCGAACCGGCCAGACCTGGAGTGGGACGACGAACACGGCGACCGGCGCACCGAGTTCGTGGTCATCGGGACGGACGTCGAGGAGG
>JBDGQF010000419.1:0-1994 GCA_042219255.1 Halobacterium sp.
CGCCTGGATGGCCCAGCAGTTCGGGTGCCAGAGGTCGAGGCGCAACCGCGTCCCCGCGTCCGTACTCCCCTCAGTCATGTCGGTTGCGTTGTGACTGCACGCGTTTGTCCTTGGCTGTTCGAACGACGCCGCGACCGCCGTGAAAAAACACGCGTCCGTGAGTCGAGCGGGCACTGACTGCGCCCGCGGATTCCCGCGTCGGCGTGCCGGTGTCGGAAGGTTCAAGCGGCGGACGCCGACTACTCCGACTCCATGTCCGAGCGCGGCGACTTCCTGGCCGGCCTCCGCGACTCCCTGCCGTCCGCGCCCGCGAACGTCCCGTTCGGGTTCGTCGCGGGCGCCGCCGCCGTGCAGGCCGGCTTCACGGACGTCCAGGCGGTGTTGCTGTCCGCGCTGGTGTTCGGCGGCGCGTCCCAGTTGGCGGCAATCGACGTCCTGAACGGCGGCGCGCCACTCGCCGTCGTCGTGCTCACCGCCGTCGTCGTGAACCTCCGGTACACGATGTACAGCGCCGCCATCGCGCCGCACTTCCGGGAGTTCACGGAGCGGTGGCGCCTGCTCGCCGCGCAGTTCATCGTGGACACGACGTTCGCCATCGCCGTCACGGAGTTCGAGCGCGACGAGTCCACCGACCGCCTCGCCTACTACATGGGCGTCTCCGCCGGCGTCTACGGGACGTACGTCGTGTTCACGGCCGTCGGCGTCGTGCTCGGCGACGCCATCCCGGACGGCTTCCAGTTGGACTTCGCGATTCCGCTGTTGTTCCTCGCGCTGCTCGTGCCGTCGATTACGGACGACGCGACGAAGCTAGCGGCCGCCGTCGGCGGGTTCGTCGCCGTCGCCGCCGCCGGCGCCCCGATGAACCTCGGCATCATCGTCGCCGCGCTCTCCGGCGTCGCTGCTGGCGTCGTCGTCAACGAGACGGAGGTGGGGCGATGAGGCTCTGGCTGGTCGTCCTCGGCGCCGCCCTCGGGACGTACGCGCTGCGCGTGTCCTTCGTCGCGCTGTTCGGCCGCATGGACGACGTGCCGCCACGCGTCGAACGCACGCTGTCGCTCGTCCCGCCCGCCGTGCTGGCCGCGCTCGTCCTCCCGGCGCTCGTCCTCGACGGCGGGACGCTTGCCGTCAACTTCGGCAACGACCGCCTGTTCGCCGGCCTCGCCGCCGCCGTCGTCGCGTGGCGCACCGAGGACATGTTCGCGACCATCGGCGCCGGCATGCTCGTGTTGTACGCGCTCTCGCTGGTACCGTAACTGCTTCACCCTGGGAGTCGAAACGCGGCGTATGCTCGCAGAAGGCACCCAGGCCCCGGACTTCGAACTCCCGAACCAGGACGGCGAGACCGTGTCGCTGTCCGAGTACGACGGCCAGTACGTCGTCGTCTACTTCTACCCGCGCGCCGACACCCCTGGCTGCACGAAGGAAGCGTGCAGTTTCCGCGACCGCTGGGGCGACTACGAGGAGCGCGACGTCCCCGTGTTCGGCATCAGCGACGACCCAGTCGACGACCTGAAGGACTTCGCGGAGAAGTACGACCTCCCCTTCGACCTGCTGAGTGACGCTGACGGCGAAGTCGCGTCCGCGTACGACTCCTACGGCGAGCGCGAAATCATGGGCGACGTGCAGGAAGTCACGCTCCGGAACACGTACGTCGTCGGGCCGGAGGGCGACATCGTCGCCGCGTTCGAGGGCGTCGACCCCGAGGAGCACGCCGACGAAGTGCTCGCTGTCATCGACTGACGCGACTGCCGCGCGGTCAAGAGTTCTGCCCCCTCAGTCCGTTTTCACGCTGAGCGCGACGCCCTCGCCGAGTGGCACGAACGCCGTGTCGAAGGCGTCGTCGTCGCGGACGTGCTCGATGTACGCGGCGACGCCCTCGGTGTGGTCGTCGACGGGGTCGGCGCCCTCCAGCGCGGCCGTGACGTCTGCTGTCTCGACCGGCCCCGCCATCATGTTGTCCGCGACGACGACGCCGCCGTCCGCGAGTTCCGGGC
>JBDGQF010000261.1:0-1991 GCA_042219255.1 Halobacterium sp.
GCCATCGTCCTCAACAAGGAAGGCAACGTCGCGGAAGGCCCCGGCGAGAACCTCTTCCTCGTCCGGGACGGCGAGATTTACACGCCCGGGCTCTCCGAGAGCATCCTCGACGGCATCACTCGCGACACCGTCATCACGCTCGCCGAGGAGCGCGGCTACACCGTCCACGACAACGTCTCCATCTCCCGCGGCGAACTCAACACCGCCGACGAACTGTTCTTCACCGGCAGCGCCGCCGAAGTCACGCCCATCCGGAAAGTCGACAACGTCGAAATCGGGGACGGCTCACGCGGCCCCATCACCGAAGAACTCCAGTCCGCGTTCTTCAACCTCGTCGAGGCCGGCGAACGCGAAGAGTGGTTCCACTACGTCTAACTGCCCCCGCCCCGCGACTACTGTTCTGACTCGCTGTCCCTGTTCTCCCACTCCTTCGAGTACGCCGCTGCACCGCCGCCAGACCCCGTCGGGCCGTCCGTGCCGTCGCCTCCTGTGCCGTCGCCGTCCGCCGAAGCGTCCTCGCCGGCACTGTCGCCGTCCGCGGCGTCGTCGGCGACGAACTGGTCTGCGACCGAGCGCTCGCTCTCCCCGAACCCGGCGGACAGCACGCGCGTCAACGCGTCCTCCGTGCTCTCACCCACGTCGATGATGTCCTCGGACTCCACCTCCATCACGAACCCGGACGTGATGTTCGGCGCGGTCGGCATGAACACCACCTCGCGGCCGTCCCGCGTCGTCTTCCCCGTCTTGAACGCCGTCAACCGCATCCCCGGCCACGGCTCCACTTTCACGGGCTTCTGGAACTCGTCGGCGCCCCCGGCGAGCACCGTCTCCACGGCCATCTTCGACGCGTTGTACACGATGCGCAACCCCGGGAGTCTGTTGATGAGGTCGTCGATGACGTCCTCGACGATGCTGCCCACCGCGGTCCGCATCATGTAGCCGACCGCGAACACCACCAGCACGAACAACAGCAGGAGCAACAGCACGCGCGCGACCGGGTTCGAGACCGTCTCCTGGAGGACGCCGATGCCCTGAATCCTGGCGTACACCCAGTAGATGACGTAGAACGTGACGAGAATCGGCGCGAGCACGATGAGCCCGCTCCCGAAGTCCCGCTTCCACGAAGTCATACACGAACCCACAGGACCGGGACGTATAGGGATTTCGAGGCGACCGACCGCGGCGCCCTACCGCCCGATGACGGCGCGCAGCGCGAAGAACAGGTTCTCCTTGCGCTCCATCGCGCGCCGGTAGAAGTACGAGAACCACTTGTCGCCGTACGGCACGTACTGCCAGACCTCCACGTCGTCGGCCGCGAGGTCGTACTGCTCGCCGTCCCGCACCCCCATCAGCATCTGCACCTCGTAGTCGGTGCCGTACTCCTCGTGGAGTTCCTTCGCCAGCGAAATCATCTTCGGGTCGTGGCTGCCCACCGCGACGCCGCCCTCGAACTCCCGGAACATGTACTCCAGGTAGTTCTCGTACGCGGCGTTCACGCGCTCCTTGCGCTTGTACGCCAGTTCCTCCGGTTCGTCGTACGCGCCCTTCACGAGACGCACCTTTCCGGGCAGGTCGGCGAGGCGTTCCAGGTCGTCCTCGGTGCGCTTCAGGTTCGCCTGAATGCAGACGCCGACCCCGCCACCGTACTCGGTCGTGAGGTCTTCGTAGGCGTCCAGGGTCGCGTCCGTCGTCTCGTGGTCTTCCATGTCCACCCACGTGAACACGCCGTGCTCGTCCGCCACCGCGACGATGTCCGCGAGGTTCTCCGCGAACACGTCCTCGCCGACGTCCAGGCCAATCTGCGACGGCTTCACGGAGATGCAGGCGTCAAGCCCGCTCTGGTCGATGTCCCGCACGAGCGCCTCGTACGCCGCGGCGTCCTCGTCCGCTGGCGGCCGCTCCTCGTAGTGCTCGCCGAGCAGATTGAGGATGGCGTTCACGCCGCGCTCGTTGAGGCGTTCGACGTGCTCGAGCGCCTCCGCCGGCGACTC
>JBDGQF010000131.1:0-1985 GCA_042219255.1 Halobacterium sp.
CGGAGAACCCGAGCGCCGCGGCGAGTCGCTCCCGGGACACCGCGACGCGCGTGACTGCTTGCGCGAACCCCGTGAACCGCTCTTTCACGGTGTCGAGGTCGGGGACGGAGACCACCGGAATCGCGCTGGCGACGCGGTGCGCGGGCGGCCCGAGGACGCTCAGTCGACCGCCGATGCTGTCGCGGTTGCGCCAGACGACGAACGCCACCAGCGGCAGCGCGACGGCGGCCGCGAGCACGCCCAGCGGCAGCAGGCCGAGCGGGCCGCTCCCGGTCGTCTGCGTGACGTAGTAGAGCGCGCCGACGGACGCGAACAACAGCGACGGCACGACGTTGATGGCGTCGAGGCTCGTGATGGACGCGAGACTCACCTCGTAGTCCGTGCCCGCCGTCTTCGTCAACAGCCACGCCGTCACGGGTTCACCGCCCGCCTGGCCGAACGGCGTGACGTGGTTCGCGAACGCGCCCGCGGCGTTCACGAGCAACGCCTTGTGGAGCGGGACGTCGATGTCGAGCGCGCCGAGGACGTTGAACAGCGCCAGCCCCCAGCAGACGTTCCAGAGCAGAATCGTCGCCACTACGCCACCCAGCAAGACCGAGTCGGCGGTGCGCGCCGTCGCGAACACCTCGCGTGCGTCCACGAGGTAGAACATGACGGCGAACACGACGGCGGCGCCGAGCAGGCCCGCCACCGTCGCGAGGAAGTCCTCTCGCTGCACGGTAGGCACTGGCGGGCGTCCCGTGAATCAATCCATCGAAGTCCGCCCCCGTCGCGTCCGGCGAGCGGTCCGCTGGCGGGCGAATGGGAGGTTTTTTCTCCGCGCGTGACAACCGACGCACCGAGAACCGCCCGAGAATGCACGAAGCGACCCCTGACTCCACCGATGGTTGACCTGTTCGGGCAGGCGGCGAACGTCGCCCGGAACCTCAGGTACCGGGGCCTCGGGGCGTTCAGCGAACTGGCGTCCATGCTCCGGTACCGCGTCCAGTCGACGACGGACGCCGACCCCGTGCTGGACGCCGACTGGGACGTCCTCGTCGTCCTCGACGCGTGCCGCGCCGACCTGTTCGCGGCGGTCGCCGAGACCGGCGACTACGACTTCCTCACCGCGGCGCCGGCGTCCCGCACGTCCCCCGCGAGTTCCTCCGAGGAGTGGTTGAACACCGTCTTCGGCGGCGCCGACGACGCCGCGCTCGCCGGGTTGGCGTACGTCACCGGCAACCCGTTCTCGGCGTCCGAAATCGACGCCGACCGGTTCCACAGCGTCGAAGCCGTCTGGCAGTACGCCTGGGACGACGACCTCGGCACGATTCCGCCGCGCCCAATCACGGACGCGGCCGTGCGGACGTGGCGCGACGCCGACGCCGACCGGCTGGTCGTCCACTACATGCAACCGCACTTCCCGTCGATTCCCGCCGCCGGCGACACCGCGGACGACGGCATCGAACTCGACCGGTTCGGCGAGACGTCGCTGTCGGTCTGGGACGACCTGCGCTTCGGCCGCCGCAGCGAAGCGGACGCCTGGGACGCCTACCGACAGAACCTCGAGTACGTCCTCGACGACCTCGACGTCCTGTTCTCGAACCTGGACGCGGACACCGCCGTCATCACCGCCGACCACGGGAACGCGTTCGGCGAACGCGACCTATACGGCCACCCTGGCGGCGTCGACCTCCCCGTCCTCCGGGACGTCCCGTGGTGTGCCGTGTCGCCGACCGACGACCACACGCACGAACCTGGCGCGAGCGGCCAGACCGCCGACGCCGATGAGGGCGACGTTGACGGTGATGTCGTCGAAGAACGCCTCGAAGACCTCGGTTACAGAACGTGACTACAGAACGAGACCACACCACGACCGACGGCACAGACGACGAGGACTCGACAGCCGACGATGTCTCCAGTGCCGCGACCGACCGCCCGAACCTCCTGCTGGTGTGCGTGGACTGCCTCCGCCAGGACTTCGTGCGCCGTGACGCCGTGGACAC
>JBDGQF010000445.1:0-1982 GCA_042219255.1 Halobacterium sp.
AGCGCCTGCTGTACGTCGGCGACGAGGACGACGGCAGCGACGTCGTCGACGTGCTGCGCGCGTACAAGAAGGCGTGGGGCCACCGCATGAAGGGGTTCCAGTTGCAGCGGAAAGTCGAGGGCGTCGAGGTCGCCGTCTGCGGGTTCTTCAACGGGAACGAGTTCGTCGAACCGGTGAACTTCAACTTCGAGCACAAGCGCCTGTTCCCGGGGAACATCGGGCCGTCGACGGGCGAGATGGGGACGTCGATGTTCTGGGCGCGCCGCAACGACCTCTTCGAGCGCACGCTCGGCCGGATGGAGGACTGGCTCGCCGACGAGGGCTACGTCGGCAGCATCGACCTGAACTGCATCGTGAACGAGACGGGCATCTACCCGCTGGAGTTCACGCCGCGGTTCGGCTACCCGACGATTACGCTCCAGGAGGAAGCCATCGAGTCCTCGACGGGCGAGTTCTTCCACGAGCTCGCGCACGGCCGCGACCCAGAGTTCGAGGCGCACGGCGGCTACCAGATTGGCGTGCGCGTCGTCCTGCCGCCGTTCCCGTTCGACGACGAGGCGACGTACGACGAGAACTCGCGGAACGCCGCCATCGTGTTCGCGTCCGACGAGGAGGGCGGCGAGACGAAACCGCCGTCGGGCGTCCACATCGAGGACGCCAAGCGCGTGGACGGCCAGTGGCGCGTCGCCGGCGAGTCCGGGATGCCCCTAGTCGTCACTGGGAAGGGCGACACGATGCGTGAGGCACAGGCGCAAGCGTACGACCGCGTCGACGACGTCCGCATCCCGAACCTCTACTACCGCGACGACATCGGCGACCGGTGGGTGGCTGGCGACGGCGACCGACTGCACGCCTGGGGCTACCTCGGGCCGGCAGACGAGTAATCGGCCGACGGGGCTGGCGTCCGGTTACTCCGTCTCGACGTCGGCGTCGTAGGCGTTCTTCTTCACGGCGTCGAGGGCGTCCCGAACGCCGCTCTTGGACGCGTAGCCTTCGCCGGAGTCGGCGACGATGCGGCCGTTCGCGGCGACGAACCGCCACCGCCACTCGCCGGCGGCGTCCTCGTACACTTCGAAGTGCGGCGTCCCGTACTCGAGGACGTCCGCGCCGCCCGCGTCGCGGCGCACGCGGTCGATGGCGTCCTCCGCGTTCTGCCGGGAACTGTAGCCTTCGCCGGAGTCTGCGACCACGTCGCCGCCGGTGTGGAGTCGCCACCGCCACTCGCCGGCGCTGTCCTCGTAGAGTTCGAACGTCTGACTCATAGTCCGTGCTACGTGTTGTCTCGACACGTGAGAAGTGCACTCCCCGGAGTGGTCACGCGCTCTCCCAGACGGCGAGCAGTCCGGACGGGAACTGCGCGAGCCCTGGAGGGTCGTCGTCCCCGAACGCGGTGTGGACGAACGCCTGCCAGAGCACGCGCTCCGGGTACGGACGCGCGTCCAGGTCGGCGCCGAGCGCGTCCGCGACGGCGTCCTCGTTCACGTTCGGCCCTGATGCGACGTCCAGCGCGCGTGGCGCGGCGTCGAGGTCGAGACCGAACGACGGGAATAGGTCGTAGGTGGCGGCAACGGCGGGATGGTAGAGCGTCCGGTCGCCGGGATACCGGACGACGAGGGTCGGCGTTGCGGTCGTCCGGCCGCCGTCCGCGAGCGCGACAGTCTCCTCGCCGAGTGCGAGTTCCGTTCGGTCGCCCTGCCGGACGCGGTGGGTGTCGCCGTCGACGGCGACGACGGCGGTCTCCGCCTCCACGGACTCGACGGTCACGGACGGCGAGACGGGGGCTGCGAGACTCGCCTCCGTGGAGTCGCCGCCGACGGTGCCCTCGACGACGACTGTCCGGCCGCCGTCGCCGGTGAGTCGCGGCGCGAACGACTCCTGGCCGGTGGCCGCGTGGACGCCGTACGGCGTCGCGCAGACGTGCGTCCAGTCGTCGGCGGGCGGCGTCGACGCGTCCAGCACGGACTGCCAGTAGAACACGCGCG
>JBDGQF010000239.1:0-1972 GCA_042219255.1 Halobacterium sp.
GGTAGAACCCGCGGTCGCGGAGGTCGGCGTACACGAGGAAGCGCGCGGTGAACCCCGCCGACCGGGACGCGAGGAACTCCCGGAACCCCATGCCGTCGACGGCGTCGAGGTCGCCGCGGAACAGCAGGTGGCCGGCTTCCACGAGCGACAGCGCGATGGCGTTGCCGTCGAGTGGGTGGCCGTAGCCGCGGGCGTCGTGGAACCGCTGGCGGGCGTCGCCGCCGACGACCACCTCGTCGCCGCGAAGTTCGCCGTCCATACTCGGCGAGTCGCGCGCCCGACGTTCAACTGTTGCGGTACCGCGCTCGCGTGGTCGCCGCCTGCCGGCGGCCGCTTTCGGTGGTCAGGCGGCTTCCCGGCAGTCGCTGTCGAGGCACTGGCGCCCGTCGCGGGTCTGGAACCGCGGCAGGCCGCAGTCGCAGTCGTCAGCGACGGTGCCGACGGGGAGGCGGTGGCGGGCGCCGCAGTCAGGGCACGCGGCGTGGAGGCCGCGCTCGGACTCGATTTCCAGTGGCGCGCCGCAGCGACATGTCCACGCGCCGTCGAAGCGGTCGCTGACGGCGTCGGCGATTGGCCCGCAGTCGCGGTCGAGGCACGCGACGATTTCGCCGCCACGCTCGACGCGAATCCGTGGCAGCCCGCAGTCCGGACACTCGTCGTCCACGACGGCGGCGTCCCGCGGGATGGCGTAGCTGTCCCGGCAGTCGACGCAGACGACGCGGCCGCCGTCCCGGACGAGCGTGCCGCCGCAGTCGCAGGAGCCGACCGGTGGGCCGGCGGGCGACGCGGGGTAGTGGGCGTCGCCGTGTTCGGTCGCGCTCTCGACGACGAGGCGTTCGTCGCCGTCCGCCGCGTCGATGCGGAAGCCGCGGGCGTCCCGCGTGTACCGGACGACGCCCGCCCTGGTGAGCCAGGCCGCCGGCTGGTAGCCGTCTGCGTCGTGGACGAGCACGGTGTCGTCGGGTTTCACGATGACGACGACGTCGCCGCGGAGGTCGCGTTCTGTCTGCCCGTTCGCCTCGTAGCGGACGGCGCACTCGCCGGCGAGCACGCGGATTGCGTCCTGCATAGCCCGGGTTGGTCGCGGTCTCGTACTTGAACCTCAGCGTGGGCGGCAATGGTGTCGGCGCCGGTGCGGCCGTGGCGTCGGTCGCGCGCTCACTCGACCTGGACGGTGCGGGTGGCGGTGACGGGGAGCAGGGGGAGGTCGGAGAAGGAGACGGTGACATCGAATTCGAGTTCGTCGGCGTCGGCGCCGAACACGCCCACTGGGACGGAGAGTTCGTCGTCGAGGTAGCCGGCGGTGTCGGTCATCTCGACGCCGTTGACGGTGACGTCGACGCCGACGGCGGCGCCGCCGGCGCTGTTGCGGACGACGACTTCGCACATCTCGTTGTCGCCGACCGCGATGCTGTCCGGGAAGTCGCCCCAGTCGACGGACACGTCGGGCATCTCGGCGGCCTGCTCGTAGACGCTCTCTGCGACGCCGGGGCCGAGACCGGCGGCCTGGAGGCCGTCGACGCCGGCGTCGCGGACGTCCGCGGGCGTCTCGATGCCTTCGTCGGCGAGTTTGTGCGCGCGGCCTGCGGCGACACCGTCCAGCGCGGTGAGGCCGACGGCGTCCGCGGGGACGCCGGTGTCGATGCGTGCTTCGAGGCGCGCGGCCGTGTTCGCGCCCATCGGGTCGTCGTAGCGCTCGAAGAACGCGCCGAGCGCGGCGAGCAGGCGGAGCGCGTTCTGCTTGATGACCCAGGCGTCCGACCGGAGTTCGCCCGGGAGCGACCCGTCCATGCTCCCGCGCAGGATGGCCAGTACTTTGCGCGGCCCGCTCTCCAGGTCGCTGCCCTCGCTGCCTAATACCTGGTCGATTGCGTCGCGTTCGGCCTGGCGCGCGCTCACCGAGTCGAACTCGCCGGTGTTCGCGACGGCGCGCAGGATGCTGTCCGCGTCCACGTCGCCGGCGGCGACGTCG
>JBDGQF010000344.1:0-1965 GCA_042219255.1 Halobacterium sp.
GCGCGGTCGGCGGTGAGTTCCGCCCAGACGGCGTCGACGACGTTCTCCTGGACGGTGTCGCCGAACACGGTGCCGGTCTCGGACTCCATCTCGCGGGCGACGTCCTCGACGATGCGTTCGACCTCGGAGTACGCGACGCGGCCCTCGTCCTCCATTTCGTCGACGACCGCTTCGGCGTACTGCTTGGTGTGCGTCGCGTCCTTGTTGGAGACGGCGCCGACGACGACGGCTTCCAGGTCGACGTCGGCCTCCATCCGGGGCGGCCGCCAGCGCATCTCGCGGCCGTAGTGGCGGTCTTTGAACTCGTCGACGATGCTGTCTGCGGTCTTCTTGCCGACGCGCGTGAACTCGCCCTGCAGGAACCCGGAGACGGAGTGGGAGTCCGTGTCGTCGAGCATCTTGATGAGCGTCCCGAGTTCGACCCCGTGCGGGTGTGGGCGAATCTCCTCGGTCTCCTCGGGGAGGCCGGCGTCCTCGACGCGCTCGGCCTTGATTTCGCCGTCCGGCTCCTGGAGTTCGATTCGCGCGTGGGGGTTGACGACCGCCGTGTGCTTGACGTAGTCGTGGAGCTGGCCGCGGGCGCGCATGTTCGCTTCGAGGTCCATCTCGATGCGCGTGCCGTGCGTCCCGCGGAGGTTGCTCTCGCCGGGCGAGAGCTCTTTCTCCACGTCGATTTCGGGTTCGTTCGTGTCCGTGTCGATGATGAGCTCGTAGTAGTGCGCGACGCCGCTGTCCTGGGTGCGGCTCTCGATGCGCACCGGCTTCCCGGACGTCAACTGCGAGTAGAGGACGGCCGCGGAGATGCCGATGCCCTGCTGGCCGCGGCTCTGTTCGCGGGCGTGAAACCGCGACCCGTACAACAGCTTCCCGAAGATTTTCGGAATCTGCTCTTTCGTGATGCCGGGGCCGTTGTCCTCGACGGTGAGGGTGTAGTAGTCGCGCTGTTCCTCGATTTCGACGTAGATGTCTGGGAGGATGCCGGCTTCCTCCGTGGCGTCGAGGGCGTTGTCGACGGCCTCCTTGACGGCCGTCACAAGCCCTCTGGCCCCGGAGTCGAAGCCGAGCATGTGCTTGTTCTTCTCGAAGAACTCGGCGATGGAAATCTCGCGCTGGCTCGCGGCGAGCTCCTCCGCGATGCCGTCTTCCTCACCGAGCGTCTGCTGGAAGGACGTCATTCGATACGTTCTCTTTCCGGTCAGGGGGTAAAACCCCAGCGGATGGGCGCAGTGAAAGTGAAACTGATGGGCGGAGGGCGGGCGGAAACGCCGTCAGCGCGACACCGAAACGGATAACTCTAGGCATTTTGCATGGGGGAGTCATGGTCGACGTCGAAGCTATCACAGTCGGCGACGTGCCCGTCCTGTCGGGACTGCTGAACGGCGTCCTGACGTACGTGACGGGGTTCGTCGCGTCGGTCGCGCTGTACTCGCTGGTCGGGACGAACGCGCTCGTCCGGGTCGCGTACTCGGGGCTGTCCGCGGGCGCGGAGTTCGGGTTCGTCTTCTACGGTGCGCACCTCGTCCCGGTGACTGACGGCACCGAGTCGCTGAATTTCGCGCTGGACGTCGCGAGTTCCGGCGAACTGTTCGTGCTCGTCGTCGCGGTCCTGCTGGCGAGCAGTGGCTACAGCATGGGCGCGAAGGACTCGCTGCCGGACGCCACGACGAGCACGCTGGCCGGCGCGTCCATCGCGCTCGGCTACCTCCCGCTGGCGGTCGCTGGCGGCCTTTACTTCACGGGGACGACTGGCGAAACGACGCTGTCGCTGTCGCTCGCGCGCGTCGTCCTGCTCGCCGGCGTGCTGTTCCCCGTCGGGTTCGGCGCGCTCGGCGGCTACGCCGCGTCGCTGTCCGACTGACCGCGCGCGAACGGTCGCGTTTCTCCGAGGCGGCGGCGGGCTACCGCGGTGACGCCCGCGCGCACGCGTGCGAGCCTTTTTTACCCCCAGGGGGTCTAGGACAATTC
>JBDGQF010000369.1:0-1958 GCA_042219255.1 Halobacterium sp.
CGACGTCCGGGAACACGCTGCCCGCCCACTCCGTGCCGCGCTCCGCGAGTTCGTTGGCGGCGTCCGCCAGGTCGGCGGCCGCGCGGACGGCGTGAATCAACTGCTGGTCGTCCGCGCCCTCGCGCTCCCGGGCGGCCGCACGCGTCCCCGCCAGCGTCGCGTCGTGGAGTGCGTCGTAGTACTCGTCCTCGTCGTCGGCGAACCCCGAATCGACGGCCTGCGCCGGCCAGTCCTCGGGCGCGTCGGCGCTGCCGCTCCGGACGGCGTCGCCCATCGCCGCCGGGTCGTCGGCGTCCACGCCCACGAACCATCCCTGTCCAGTCATGTGCGTGGCTTCCGCGCGCGCAGGGTTAAACCTACTCGGTGTCGCGCGCCAGCACAGCACTCGGTCGCGGCGTCCGCGTCCGCCGTTACGTCGGCTGCGGGCCGCCGCCCTCGCTGGGTTTGATGCGGCGGACGACGCCCTCCGCGCCGGACTTCAGTTTCACGCGCGCGCCCTCCGGGTCGGCCTCCTCGAGAATCACGCCGATTTCCCCCTCGATAGGTTCCTTCCCGTGCTCCTGGTCGATGACCACGTGCAGCCCCTTCTTGAGTTCGTTCGGGTGCGGGTACTCCGGTGGTTCCCGTTCGGACATACGTGAGCGGTGGCACGCGCCCCCCAAGATAGTGCTGGCCGTTTAAGTCCCGGGCGGTCGTGGACAGTCCACATGAGCGCGCCGCCAGCGGAGGAACAACGAGACTTCTCCGACCTCTTCGACGAACTCGAAGACCTCGACCACCACGTCGAAGACGAGGAAGCCCGCGAACAACTCCGGGAAGTCAAGGAACTCGCCAGCGACATGCAGACCGGCGACGGCACGTTCGGCCGCGTCGTCTACGGCTTCGACGCCAACGACCTCGCCGAAGCGACGCTCGGCAGCCTCCTGTTCGGCATCCCGATGGCCGTCGAAGGCGGGACGCTGGAAGCCGGCGCGTTCCTCGCCGACCACCCGCTCGTGCTCGCCGCGAACTTCGCCGCCACCGTCGCCATCGTCTACGGCGTCCTCTACGTCGCGCGCTTCCAGGACGTCCGCGTCGCCGACCCAATCCTCGGCATCGTCCCGCGGCGACTCGCCGGCGTCATCGGCGCGTCCGCCGTCACCGCAACGATGCTGTTCAGCGCCTGGGGGTTCACGCAAGGCATGACGCCGCGCGTCGCGCTCGCGACAATCTCCGTCGCGCTCCTCCCGATGTCCCTCGGCGCCGCCCTCGGCGACATCCTCCCCGGGAGCTAGGGCCGCAGACGACCGAACAACGGCCGACCAGCAGGTCGCGGGCGGCGCCGCCGAAAGACAATGGTTAAAACGCGTCCGGGCGCAAAACAACGTATGAGCGAAAGCGACACCGAAGCCAAACGGGCGCGCAAGTGCGTGTCCTGTGGCATCAACATCTCCGGCACCACCGCCGCCGCGTTCAAGTGCCCGGACTGCGGCCACCAGATTTACCGCTGCGCGAAGTGCCGCAAGCAGAGCAACCTCTACGAGTGCCCAGACTGCGGGTTCCGGGGGCCCTAACCATGGGAAAGGTCGCAGCCGTCCTCAAGGTCATGCCGAAAAGCCCCGACATCGACCTCGACGCACTCGAAGAACGCCTCTCGGAATCCCTCCCCGAGGGCGCGAAAATCAACGGCGTCGAAACCGAGGAAGTCGCGTTCGGCCTCACCGCACTCCTCACCACAGTCATCGTCCCCGACGACGCCGGCGGCACCGAAGCCGTCGAAGACGCCTTCTCGAACGTCGACGACGTCGAGAGCGTCTCCGTCGAAGAAGTCGGTCGTATATAGCGACCTTTTGCGCTGCGCTCGCGGCGCGACGCGCCGCTCGCTCGGCAATAGCTCGGCCAAAAGCACTCCTCCTTCGCTTCGTTTCACTCCGCTCAGTCGTCGGCCTCCGCTCACTCCGTTCGCGGAGTGAATCGGC
>JBDGQF010000091.1:0-1952 GCA_042219255.1 Halobacterium sp.
TCCAGCGCGCCTTCGGCGCTTAGTCAGTCGTCGGCCTCCGCTCCCTGCGGTCGCGGAGTGAACCGCTCGGCTCGGGCTCTTCGAGCCGCTCGCCTCGCGGATGCCTGTCGTTTGTCAGTGATGGTCGTCGCGACTTCGGGAACCTATTTGCGGCCAGCGCGACAACACCGCGGTATGGAGTTCGACTTCACACGCGCCGTGGGGCTGCTCGTGTTGTTCGTCGTAATCGGTGTCGTCGGCCTGGCGACGGCGGACGTGATGGAGACCAGTACCGTGTTCATGATGGTGTTGCCGTCGATGATTGTGTTCGCGGCGGTGTCGTTCCTCATCGGGATGAAGCACGGCGAGTACCGCGCGTCGAGGTAGTCCTCGGCAGCGCAGCATGCAGTTCTCTCGGGCACCACGATACGGACAGGCCTAACTCCGAGCGCGTGCAGGCTCCGGTATGAAGGTCGCGTACGTCTTCAGTTCGGCCGGACAGACCATCGACTACGTCCTCGGCGACATGATTCTCCCGCAGTTAGAGCGCGGCGAGCACGGCGTCGACGTCGTCGGCATGTTCTTCTTCCACGACAACACGTTCGCGCTCCGCTCGGGCGACCCGCTCGGGGAGCGGCTTGCGGACGTCGCCGATGAGCGCGACATCCTCCTGATGCTCTGCGACCAGTGCGCGAGCAAGCGCGGCCTCGCGGAGCGCGCCGGCGAGCACGACAGCGGGCGCGAGCGCTTCGAACCGAAGAACACCGTCGACGGCGCGACGGTCGGCTGCTTCCCAGACCTCTACGAGGCGCTCGGCGAGGTCGGCGTCGACCAGGTCATCACGCTGTAAGTCGGTCGCGCGCCCGTCAGTACTCGGACGCGGAGACGCTCTCGATGCCGGTGTCCGTAATCTCGAAGCGCGCCTGCTCGCCCTCGGCCTTCGAGCGGTGTTTCTCGAGGGTGGCGCGTCGGTTGCCGCCGCGGAACCGGTCGACGCGCACCACGACGCCCGTCCAGTGGTTGAGCGTGTGGCCGCCGAGCGGCCGGACGCGGTCGCTGTCGCTGTCGACGTCCGTGAACACCTGGTTCGTGATGACGACGGCGAGGTCGTGTTTGCGCGCCAGCGACAGCAGGTGCGTGACCTGGTCGGCGACCTTCCGGAGGGCGTCGCCGCCGTCCTCGTCGTTTCGCTCCAGGCGGTAGAACCCGGTCGCGGAGTCCAGGACGATGAGGTCGGCGCGCTCCGCGAAGTCCGCGGCGTCCCTGACCGCCTGTGCTTGCTCCTCGAAGTCGTGGGCGTCCGTGAGCACGATGCGACTGGACGCCGCCTCCGGGTCGTCCGTGCGCGCGCGCAGAATCTGGTCGAAGCGCTCCACGGAGATGCCCTCCGTGTCGATGTAGACGGCGGTGCCGCCGGACGCCGCGACGTCGACGGCCGTCGAGAGCGCGACGTTCGTCTTCCCGGCGCCCGGCGGGCCGTACACTTGCGTGACGGTGCCGCGCTCGACGCCCCCGCCGAGCAGGTCGTCGAGCGCGCCGCAACCGGTCGAGACGTGGGTGTCGTCGCTCACTGCACTGGGCTTGTTCGCTATCCGGGAAAAGCCCCCCGGTGTGCGGGGGCGTCCGGGCGCGGAGGCGGCAAGGGTTTTGCGCCCGGCGGCCGCACGTCCAGGGTAGTGATAGTCGTCGCGACGGCGGACTTCGAGGTGTACCACGAGGTGGTCGAGGAGCTGCGCGACCGGGACGTCGCGTTCACGACGGTCGAACCGGGCGACGACCTGCCCGAGCGGGCGGACGTCGTCATCACCGCGGGCGAGGACGTGGACGCGGACGTCCCGGTCGTCGTGGCGCGCGCCGAGGACGCGCGGAAGACCGTCGAGGAGGCGCTCTTCTACTTGCGGGGCGGCGACGGCCGGACTGTCGTCGGCGTCGACCCTGGGACGCGGCCGGGCATCGCCGTGCTACGCGGCGGG
>JBDGQF010000388.1:0-1949 GCA_042219255.1 Halobacterium sp.
CCAGGACTTGCGCCGCCGTCGCGAACGCCTTCACGACGCGGGCGCGGTCGGCGAGCAACCCCGTGGGGGCGTCGTCGGCGTCGAAGTGCCGGACGTCGCCGCCGTCCACGAGCGCCGCCCGGAGGTAGTCGAGCGTGCGCTCGGCGTACCGGGTCGCCGTCTCGTCGTCCGTGTACGCCGCGAACCGCAGGAGCGCGTCCGCCGCGAGCGCGTTCACGTCCGCGTACGCCGTCTCGTCGACCGGCGGCTCCTCGTGGCTCGCGCGCTCGTCCGCGGACTGCTCGAAGTAGTCGCCGGCGGCCTGGCTCCCGCCGAACGCCTCGCCCGTCCACAGCGTCCCCGTCACGTAGTCGATGGTGTGCTCGGCCGGGTCGCGGTAGTCCTCGCTGCCCGTGTGGAGGTACGCCGCCGCGAACGCCCGCAGCAGGCTCGCGTTCTCCGAGAGCACTTTCTCGCGCTGGACGTCCGACCAGTCGCGCTCGTGCGCGAACCGGAAGAACCCGCCGTCCACGTCGTCCGCGAGGTTCCGCCGCACCGCGTCCAGCGTCCGCAGCGCCTGCTCGCGCTCGCGCTTCAACGCGAACTCCACCGTCGACGGGAGCGGGAACTTCTCGTTCGTCCCCCAGCCGCCGTGCTCGGCGTCGAACTGCTCGGAGAGCTGTCCCGAGATGAACCGCTCGATGTCCGCGTTCACCGCGCCCGCGGGCGGCTCGCCGCCAGCGAGCGCGCGAGGCACGCTCCCCGCGTCCTCGCCCTTCTCGTCCCACGTCTCCCGGACGCGCTGGAGCACCTGCCGGAACCCCTCCGGCTCCAGGAACGTCGCGCCAGCGATGTGGTCGCCCGCCGGCGTCACGAACACCGTCGACGGGAACCCGCCCATGTTGTACCGCTCGCGCACCCGCGGCTGGCGGTCGGCGTCCACGCGCACCGGCACGAAGTCGTCGTTCACGTTCGCCGCGATGCGTGGCTCCGCGTACGTCCGCTCGTCCATCTGTCGGCACCAGTCGCTCCACGACGCCACAAGCGACACCAGCACGGGCACGCCGCGCTCGCCCGCCTCGTCGAACGCCGCCTCCCCCCACTCGCGCCACTCCAGGCGCGTCGCGTCCGCAGCATCGTCCATACAGACGCTGGACGGCCGACCCGGGAAACCGTTTCGACACGCGCGAACGCCGCCCGTTCCCCGCCAGCGCGGCGCCGCGACCCCAGCGAACAGAAAGGCTATCAGGCGCCGCCGGCTACCCCGACGCATATGCCCCGACTCCGGTGGCTGTTCCTCGCGCTGCTGGTCGTCCCCCTCGCGGACGCCCTCTTTTTGGTGTTCGTCGCGGGGCAAATCGGCTGGCAGGTCACGGTCGCGCTCGTCGTCCTCACCGCACTCCTCGGCACGCTGTTCGTGCGCGCCGAAGGCCGACACACCCTCCGGCGCATCCAGCGGTCGCTCGCCAAAGGCGAGACCCCCACGGACGAACTCGTCGACGGCGGCCTCCTCATCGCCGCCGGCGCGTTCCTCCTCACCCCAGGCCTCCTCACGGACGCCCTCGGGTTCCTGCTCGTGTTCCCCGTCACGCGCGCCGCCTTCCGGTACGCCGTCAAAGAATGGGTCATCGTTCCCAAACTCGACGCGAAGACCGGCGGCTTCGCCACCGGCAACGTCTACACGTTCGGGTTCCCCGGCGGCGACGACGCCAACGGCGGCAGTAGCGGCGGCGCGTTCGGCGGCAACTTCGACCCCACCGGCGGCGGCTTCGACCAGGGCTCCGGCGACGACACCATCGACCTCGACGACGACGCCTACGACGTCGAATTCGAGGACGACGACGAGGACACCAGGTGACGCAGTACCGCAGTACTGTAGAAAGGAAACCCTTAATTGTGCCAGCGGCAAACGTCAGGATGCGTCCGGGTCAGTAGCTCAACTAGGTAGAGCGCCACTCTGATAAGGTGGA
>JBDGQF010000122.1:0-1917 GCA_042219255.1 Halobacterium sp.
TCGAATAACACAGTTACGCCGTCGCTCTGCGACGGACGACGCTTTTCAGTATTTTTCGCACACAGCAACGGTGCTCGTGCGACAGTAGTCGCGAGACAGAAAGCGACAGCGCTCGTGCGACAGTAGCGGCGTCACGGAGAGCGTCAGCGTTCGCGCGGCCTCCGCGGCGACTGGTCAGAAGTCCGCGCGACGTAGGAAGTCGATGGTCGTGAGCACGAACCACGCCATCCAGACGGTGAACGCGACCAGCGCGGCGCCGTAGTACGCGCCCGAGACGCCGGACGCGGCGGCGACGGCGAACGTGACGGCGACGGCGGCGACGGCGGCGGCGTGGCGCCGCCAGTCGCTGAGCGCCGCGACGACGGCCGCGCGCGCCGGCTGGTCGTTCATGGGAACGCGTATTCGCGGACTCGTACAAACCGTTTGCGCCGGAGGCGGCCGTCGCTGCGAGCGGTCGCCGCAATGATTGCGGAGGGACGCCACGTACGTGGCTACTCCGTCGAGAGAACGAGAGCATTCGTACACGCCCGTGCATACTTTTTCCGGGTGGTGGTTCCGGAAACCGGGAGTATCTTAGTGTCCGCTCCGTAAGCCCCGCGTATGTCTGGATTCGGAGCCGGTGCCGGCCAGGGGGTACGAGGATGAGCAGCGGCAGTCCGTACGCCCCGCACACCGACGAGGAGACCGCGGCGATGCTCGAGGAAGTCGGCGTCGACAGCGTCGAGGAACTGTTCGACATCCCGGAGTCCGTGCGCTTCGACGACGACTTCGGCATCGACGCGAAGTCCGAACAGGAAGCCGTCGCGGAGACGACGCGGCGCCTCCGCCGCAACGACGACCTCACGGAGTTCCTGGGGCGCGGCCACTACGAGCACTACGTGCCCTCGCTGGTCGACCACCTCTCCCAGCGCTCGGAGTTCATCACGTCGTACACGCAGTACCAGCCGGAGGTCACGCAGGGGTTCCTCCAGGTGCTGTTCGAGTACCAGTCGATGCTCGTGGAACTCACCGGGCTGGGCGTCGCGAACTGCTCGATGTACGACGAAGCGACGGCGCTCGCGGAAGCCGCGCTGCTCGCCAAACGCGTGCGCGCCGCGGACGGCGACCGCGTGCTCGTCCCCGAGTACGTCCGGGACAGCCACGTCAGCGTCCTCGAGAACTACACCGGCGGCTCCGACGTCACCGTCGAGCGCTACGGCACTGACGGCGGGAACGTCGACGTGGACGCGCTCGCGGACGCGGTGGACGACGACGTCGTGATGGTGTACGCGGAGAACCCCACGACAGTCGGCGCCGTCGAAGAACACCTCGACGCCGTCGGCGACCTCGCCGACGACCACGACGCCCTGTTCTGCCTGGGCTCCGACCCCATCGCGCTCTCAATCCTCCAGCGGCCCGCCGACGTCGGCGCGGACGTCGCCGTCGGCGACGCCAGCGTCCTCGGCATGCCCGCCAGCTACGGCATGGGCCTGGGCGTGTTTGCGACTCGGGAGGACTTCCTCCGGCAGGTGCCGGGCCGCCTCGTCGGCGCCAGCACCGACCAGGACGGCAACCGCGCGTACACGCTCACGCTCCAGACGCGCGAACAACACATCCGCAAGGAGCGCGCCACGTCGAACATCTGCACGAACCAGGCGTGGGTCGCGCTCCGCGCCGCCGTCCACGCCGCCTCGCTCGGGTCGGACGGCCTCGTCGACCTCGCCGAACGCATGGTCGAACTCCCCCGTGAGGTCGCCAGCGACCTCGACGAGATTCGCGGCGTGCGCGCGCCCGTCAACGACCGCTACCACTTCCGCGAGTTCCAGGCGCACACCGACCAGCCCGCGCCCGCCATCGCCAGCGACCTCGAAGCCGAAGGGTTCGCCGTGCACGCCGTCGACGACCACCGCCTCCAGGTCTGCGTCACGGACGCCAACG
>JBDGQF010000051.1:0-1913 GCA_042219255.1 Halobacterium sp.
TCCAGCAGGCCGCGCTCGCGGACGCCCAAGACCTCTTCCGCGAGTACGACGTCAAACGCGTCCCCCTGCTCGCCGAAGAAGTGCGCGGCGAACGCCCCCTCAGGGTCGTCGCCGCCTGCCTGGACTGACTCCCGCGACTCCGCGCCGACTGTACTTCCGCCGTCCAGGGTCTTTGTTATCGACTGAACCGCCGGACGAGGCTGTAGCCGGCGTCGAGCCAGCGGCCCGGGAGGAACCGCGCCATGACGCCGAGTTTGCCGGCGCGCCCGACCGGATAGCGCGGTTTCGGGTCTGGACTGACCGCTGCCTCGGTGATGACTTCCGCAACCTTCTCGGGTGAGACGGCGCCGATGCCGTTGACGGCGCTGGCGTCCTCGAAGAACGCGTACAGGCGTTCGTACGCGCCGCTCGGGTCGAGGTTCTGGACTTCGCTCTCCGCGCGCTCCGAGAACGCCGTCTCCACGGGGCCAGGTTCGACGAGCGCGACGTCGACGCCGTACTCCGCGACTTCGCCGCGGAGCGCGTCACTCATCCCTTCGAGCGCGAACTTCGAGCCGTTGTACGCGCCCATCCCAGGGGTCGCAACGCGCCCCGCGACGCTGGAGACGTTGACGATGGTGCCGTCCCCGCGCTCGCGCATGTGGGGGAGCGCGGCGCGAATCAGCCGGTGGGGGCCGTAGACGTTCACGTCGAACTGCCGGTGGAGTTCGCGCGTCGGCACGTCCTCCAGCGGCCCCAACTGGGCGTAGCCCGCGTTGTTCACGAGGCAGTCGAGGCGGCCGTGGCGCTCGACCGTTTCGTCGACGACGTTCCTGCACTGCGCCGGCTTCGTGACGTCGAGTTCGGCGGTCTCGCAGCCGGCGTCCGCGAGCGCGTCCAGGTCGTCGGTGTCCCGCGCGGTGGCGACGACAGTCCACTCCTCGGCGAGCAGCGAGCGCGCCGTCGCGGCGCCGATGCCCGACGAACACCCAGTGATGAGCGCGACCTTCTCCATGTCCGGGGCGTCGCGCGCCCCGCAGTTAACAGTTGAGTAGTCGGAGGGACGACGAAAACTGCGAGCGTGCGACCGCGGCGTCGCCGTCAGTCCTTCAGTTCGTCGGCGTACTTGTCCGCGAGGCGCGTCGGCGCGGGTAGCTTGTAGCCGGCGCACGTCGCCTCGACGACGTCCACGGCCGTCTCGGCGCTGACGCGGTGACCGGGACTGACGATGAGGGGGTTGACGTGCCGCTGCGCTGGGTTGGGGTACTGACGGGACTGGTAGGCGTAGCCGATGACCGTGCCGGCCGGCGCGTCCACGTCGTCGTCGGCCTCGATGGCGACGCGAGCGCCCGCCGGCAGCGGGTCGTCCAGGGACTCGCGCGGCGTCCCGCAGAGCAGGCTCTTCGCGACGCCGACCGCCGGGACGTCGAAGAGGACGCCGACGTGCGTCGCGATGCCGGCCTGCCGGAAGTGGATGCGGCCGCTCCCGTCGAACACCAGGACGTCCGGGTCGACGGACAGCGATTCGAGCGCGTCCACGATGGCGTCGCCCTCGCGGAACGCCAGCAAGCCTGGGATGTAGGGGACTTCGAGTTCGGCGCGGCCGGCGGCGCGCTCCACGATTCTCCCGTCTTGGATTGCGACGGCGGCGCTCACCGAGTACTCGTCGCCGACGAACGCCTGGTCGACGCCCACCACGACGGGCGCCTCGACGCCGCTGCCGAGTGTCGCCTGCGCGCCAGCGGTGGTGCCGCTGGTCGCGTCCGTGGGCGTGTCCTCGATTGCGAGGTCGGCGACGTCGAATTCGAAGTCGTCGGCGAACGTCGCGACTGCGGCAATCTCCCGCTGGAGCTCCTCCATCTCGTCGTGCGAGCGGTCTGGGTCGGGCAGGAACTCGGGGTGGACGACGTCCATGTCAGGGGCGTCGGCGTCCG
>JBDGQF010000110.1:0-1903 GCA_042219255.1 Halobacterium sp.
CTTTGTGGGGCTGTATCTGGCGTTCCACGAGCGCAGTTGGGCGACTGTCACGTCGCTGGACTTCGCGTTCAGCGTCGCCGTCGTGCTCCCGTTCGCGGGCGGCATCGTCTACGGCGGCCGCTGGCTCGCCGCAAGCGACCTCCCCGTCGAGCGCTACCCGCGCATCGCGAAGTGGCTTGTCGGCGGGATGGCCGGCTACTTCCTGCTCAACCTCGGGATGATGCTCGCGTGGCCCCTCGAAAGCACGTACGGGAACGTCGCCTGGGTGGAGTACTGCGCGTACGTCGGCGCCGGCGGCGGCCTCGCCGTCGGTCTCTTCGAGGCGCGCGGCATCCAGCGCGCAGTGCTCGCAGAACGCCACCGCGTTGAACGCGAGAACGCCGAACGACGCAGCGAGCGCCTCGAAGAGTTCGCGGACGTGGTCGCCCACGACATCCGCAACCCCCTGAACGTCGCGGAAGGCCACCTCGAACTGCTGCGCGCGGACACCGACAGCGAGCACGTCGAAGCGGTCGCGGACGCCCACGAACGGATGCACGACATCGTCGACCGGACGCTCACGCTCGCGCGCAGCGGCCGCGTCATCAGCGAGACGGAACCGGCCGCGCTCGGCGACGTCGCGCGCGCCAGCTGGCAGACTGTGGCAACCGACCGCGCGTCGCTCGTCGTGGAATCGCCACCGACTGTCTCCGGTGACCCAGACCGCCTCGCACATCTCTTCGAGAACCTCTTCCGGAACGCAGTCGACCACGGCGGCGACGCCGTCACGGTGACCGTCGGCGCGCTCCCGGACGGGTTCTACGTCGCTGACGACGGCCCAGGCATCCCAGAGGCCGACCGCGAGGCCGTCCTCGAACCAGGATACTCCTCGGAGGAAGACGGCAGCGGTCTCGGTCTCGCCATCGTCACCCAGATTGTGGACGCGCACGGCTGGACGCTCACCGTCACCGAGAGCGAGGACGGCGGTGCGCGCTTCGAGATAACGGGCGTCGAACAGGGTGGCGATTAGAACTCCTCGACGTGCGGCCGCAGGTCGAGTTCGAGCGTCCACGCGGACTCGTCCTGTTCGACGAGGTGCCAGTACGACTCGGCAATCTCGTCCGGGTCGAGGAACTCCTCGCGGTCGCGCTCCGGGTACGCGTCCTCGACGCCGGGCGTCAGAATCTGGCCGTCGATGACGACGTGCGCGACGTGGACGCCCTCGGGGCCGAGTTCGCGCGCCATCGACTCCGCGAGGCCGCGGGCGGCGAATTTCGCGGCACTGAACCCGGCCGCGCCGTCCCGCCCCCTGACGGCGGACGTCGCGCCAGTGAAGATGATTGTGCCGCCGTCACCGTCGCGCATGTCTTCCAGCGCGGCCTGCGAGCACAGCAGGCCGCCGTACGCCGAGACGCGCCACGCGTCCTCGAACTCGGACGGCGTGATGTCGGTGACGCCCTTCCAGACGCCGCCGCTGGCGTGGTTCACGAGCACGTCCACCGACCCGAACTCGTCGCGGACGGCGTCGAACCCGTCCGCGACCGCCTCCGGGTCGGTGACGTCTGTGGTGACGGCGACGGCGTCCGCGCCGAGGTCGGCGGACAGTCCGTCCAGGTAGTTCACCGACCGCGCGAACAGGCCGACCTGGCAGCCCTCCGCGACGAACTTCCGCGCGAGCGATTCGCCCAGTCCCGGGCCGACGCCTGCGATAACTGCAGTGCGAGACATACCGGGAGGACGGACGCCGACCCCTAAACGGTACTCGCTGCGGCAGGCCCGCGAGTGGCGTGGTAACGTGGGATTGCGGGACACACCCCAATCGGCGGCCACCACCGCGTCCGACAACCCACTAAGTGGGGATAACGTATCGTAAGTAGATGTCAGAGAGCACCCAGCAGTCCCGTAGCCGTGCAGTCATCGACGC
>JBDGQF010000011.1:0-1886 GCA_042219255.1 Halobacterium sp.
GCCAGCGCTGCCGCGGGTCGTCGTCGTCGGCGACCTCCACGACGGCGTCGAACTGCGGGAGCAGGCCCTCCACGGCGATGGCGGGGACGTGGTTGCCCACGTGCACGTGCGCGATGCCGTCGTGCTCGTGGGCGGTCTCCTTCAGCGTCTTCGTGAACTCCAGGACGTCGATGAGGTCGTCGTTCGTAATCATCTCGTCGAGGGCGTCCACGCACACGCGCAACTGGCCGGACTCGAAGCCGTCCGGCGGCGCGAGCGCGTCGACTTCCGCCTCGACGGCGTCCTCCAGGGCGGCCGGCCCGGAGTCGACTGTCGTCGTCGGGACGCGCGCGTCCCCGCCGCTGGCGGCGACGGCGTTCCGCGCGGCGGTGCGGTACGCGACCGCGCGCTGACCGGTGTCGCCGCCGACAGTCCGGACGCCCTGGTGGGTGCGGCTGTCGGTGTCGGTGAGCACGAAGAGTCGGCGCCGGTCGCCGACCGCGTCCTCTCCGAGCATGCGCCGGCAGCCGGCGCTGCTGGCGTCGCTGCCCGCTGACTCCAGCACGAGCAGGAGCGCGCCGTCCGCCTTGAGGTCGTCGAGCGCGCTGGCGAACGTGTCGGGGTCGTCCGTCCAGTCGCGCCGCGTGTGACCGTCGGTCATTACTACCTGGACGCACGCGCACTGACAAGATAAATATTTTGGATGAATTGTCGTGAGAAAATCCCCGGTGGCGCGCGGAGCCGGCAAGCCTCCCGCCGGCCACCGGTGCTAAACCCGGCCGACGGCTACGTCGGCGTGATGACTGACGACGTGTTCTCGCCGCTGGAACTGCGAGGGACGACCGCGCGCAACCGCTTCGTCGTCTCGCCGATGTGCCAGTACTCCGTCGACGACCGGGACGGCCTCGCGACCGACTGGCACCGCGTCCACCTCGGGTCGCGCGCCGTCGGCGGCGCGGGCATCGTGATGACCGAAGCGACCGCCGTGGAGGCGCGCGGCCGCATCACGCCCGAAGACCTCGGCATCTGGAGCGACGACCATCGCGACGCGCTCGCCCCCGTCGCCGAGTTCGTGAAGGCACAGGGCGCGACGCCGGGCATCCAGCTCGCGCACGCCGGCCGCAAGGCCTCCAAGACGCGGCCGTGGGAGGGCAGCGAGCCGCTCCAGCCCGAGGAGGGCGGCTGGGAGACGGTCGCGCCGAGCGCGATTCCATACCCCTACGACGACGAACCGCCGGTCACCGAGCGCCTCGACCAGGACGGCATCGAGTCCGTCGTGGAGTCGTTCCGCGAGGGCGCGCGCCGCGCACGCGAAGCCGGCTTCGAAATCGCGGAAGTCCATGCGGCCCACGGCTACCTCCTCCACGAGTTCCTGTCGCCCGTCACGAACCACCGCGACGACGAGTACGGCGGGAGCTTCGAGAACCGGACGCGACTCGTCCGCGAAGTCACCGAGGCCGTCCGCGACGAGATGGGCGACGAAAAGCCCGTGTTCGTGCGAATCTCCGCGACGGACTGGCTGGACGACCGCGACTCCTGGGACGTAGCGCAGTCCGTCCGCCTCGCCGACGACCTCTACGAGGCCGGCGCCGACCTCATCGACGTGTCCTCGGGCGGCATCCACCCAGACCAGGACATCGAGTGGGTCGGCCCGAACTACCAGCTACGGTTCGCCGAACGCATCACCGACGAGACCGGCACCGACGTGAAAGTCGGCGCCGGCGGCGGCATCACGGCCGCAGAGCAGGCCGACGACATCGTGCGGAACGGCCGCGCCGACCTGGCCATCGTCGGCCGCGAGTTCCTCCGCGACCCATACTTCCCGCTGCACGCCGCCGAAGAACTCGGTCGGGAGGACGCAGTCGACGTCCCCGTCCAGTACGAGCGCGGCTTCTGAGTCGGCCGGC
>JBDGQF010000365.1:0-1878 GCA_042219255.1 Halobacterium sp.
GGTCGCCCGCCGCGAGGTCGCAGTGGCGCTGCACGCGCGTGAGTCCTCCCGACCCGAACGCCGACCCCGTGTAGGCGTACCAGCCAGCGTGCAGGTCGTAGCTCCCCTTCGCGCCGAACTCGACGGTGGCCGCCTCCGGCAAGCGGACGAGCAGTGTGTACGTGCCGGGCTGCATGGGTGAGCGTCGCGCCTGCTCGGTCGTGTCGCTGTCGGTTATTCGTGGCCGGAGACCCGCACTGGCTCGTACGGTTCTTCGAGGTAGTCGAGGTCGGAGTCGGAGAGGTCGATGTCGAGGGCTTCGACGGCCTGTTCGAGGTGTTCGACGCTGGTCGTGCCGACGATGGGGGCGTCCACCCAGTCCTTGTGGAACAGCCACGCGAGCGCAATCTGGGCCATCTCGACGTCCTTCTCGGCGGCGAGTTCCTGCACGCGCTCGTTGATTTCCGGGCCGCCGCCCTCCAGGTAGGGGTGTTCGAAGAGGTACTCCTCGTGTTCGCCGCGCTCGGTCGCCCTGACGTCCTCGTGGGGGCGCGTGAGGTAGCCGCGCGCGAGCGGACTCCACGGGATGACACCGACGCCCTCCTTCTGGCAGAGCGGGAGCATCTCGCGTTCCTCCTCGCGGTAAACGAGGTTGTAGTGGTTCTGCATCGACACGAACCGCTCGTAGTCCTCGCGGTCGGCCGTGTGGAGGGCGTCCGCGAACTGGTGGGCCCACTGCGAGGACGTCCCGATGTAGCGCGCCTTGTTCCGGCGGACGGCGTCCGTGAGCGCGGCGAGCGTCTCGTCGATGGGCGTGTCGTAGTCCCAGCGGTGCGTCTGGTAGAGGTCGACCGTCTCCATCCCGAGGCGGTCGAGCGAGGCGTCTAGCTGGTGTTCGATGGACTTCCGGGAGAGGCCGCCGGAGTTCGGGTCGTCCTCGTCGAGCGCGAAGTAGCCCTTCGTCGCGACGACCTGGGCGTCCCGGTCGAAGTCGTCGAGGACGTTCCCGAGGACGCGCTCGCTCTCGCCCTCGCTGTACATGTTGGCGGTGTCGAAGAAGTTCACGCCGAGGTCGATGGCGCGCTCGATGATGGGGCGGGCGTCCTCCTCGTCCAGCACCCACGGCCGCCAGTCCGACGAGCCGAAACTCATGCACCCGAGACAGATGCGACTGACCTCCAGGCCGGTGTCGCCGAGCGTCGTGTACTCCATGCGCGGGCCGTCGACTGCCGGCGACAAAGGCGTTCGCGTGCCGGCAGGCTCAGTCCGCGGACGCGCCCGCGAGCCAGCGCAGTCCTACGTACGCGACGGCGGCGCCCGCGAGGACGCCGACGACGGACAGCCACGTGACGGCGTCCGGACTCCCGACCGCGAGGCGCGCGACGACGTTCTGGGGGCTCTGCGGGAGCAGTGACGCGAGCCCGAACGCGGCGAGCGCGCCGAAGGAGTACAGCAACTGGGCTTCGCGGCGCGCGCCGATGCCGAGCGCGAGCGCGGCGCCGCCCGCGACCAGCACCGCGGCGACGCCAGTCACCAGACCGAGCACCGCGAGCGGGTTCGAGACCGGCGTGCCGTTGTACGACAGGAGCGCCAGCCAGAGCGCGACCTGCGCCGGCGCGAGCGCGACCAGCGCGAGCGCCTTCCCGTCGACGATTTCGGGCAGCGAGAGCGGCGCGACCCGCAGCAGTTCGAGCGTGCCGCGCTCGGCTTCCTCGGCGAGCGTGTCCGCCATCACACTCCCGGAGATGAACGCCGGCAGGAACGACAAAAGCGGCAACAGCACGGTGTACGTGAACGAGAAGTACGGGTTGGCGTCGCGCTCGGGCGGCAGGTCGAGCGGCTGACGGGACAGCGACGACGCGAACGCGCGGCGCTGGTCGCGCTCGAACTCGGAGAGCG
>JBDGQF010000240.1:0-1856 GCA_042219255.1 Halobacterium sp.
CAGAACAGGTGCTGCCAGAGAATCGGGTCGCCGCCGTTCACCGTGAAGAACGTCGTGCCGAAGTTCCGGTCGAGCAATAGCATGACGAGCGCGCTGCCCAGCAGCGGGAACGAGAACAGGATGAGCCCCGACTGGGTGAGCATCGTCCACGAGAAGATGTCGAGGTTCGGCCAGCCGACGTCGCTGCCGCGCTCCGTGAAGATGGTCGCGATGAAGTTGATGGCGCCCATCGTCGCGGAGACGCCGGTGAGGTGGAGGCCCAAAAGCATCATGTCGACGGCGGGGCTGGCCATCTGAATCGACAGCGGCGTGTACATCGTCCACGACGTCTGCGCGGTGGCGATGCTCGGAATGAGGAAGCCAGACCAGATGAGGAGCGCGCCCGGCGGCAGCAGCCAGAACGCGATGGCGTTGATGCGCGGGAACGCCATGTCGTCGGCGCCGATGAGCAGCGGGATGAAGTAGTTCCCGAACGCCGCAATCATCGGCGTCCCGAACAGGAACAGCATCGTGATGCCGTGGCTCGTCAACAGGCCGTTGTAGAGGGACGGCCCGATGACGTCCGTGGCGGGCGCGGCGAGTTCCGTCCGCATCAGGAGGACGGCGAGGCCGCCCCACGCGAACGCGATTGTGCCGTACGCGCCGTAGAGGATGCCGATGTCCTTGTGGTCGACGGTCGTGAACCACCGGACGATACCGCCCGGTTTCTCTTCGTGCCCGGTGTCGGTGCGCTCCCCGAGCGCACCGCCGACGTCGCCGATGGGCGTGTACGACCGCCAGTCCTCGAGGCGCGCGAGGGCGGCGGCGACAGCAACGAGAAAGACGCCCATCAGCACGGTCAGCACCAGTGATGACGTGGCCATACAGAGTCGTCAGGTCTGGACCGTAAAGAAAGCTTAGAAATGGTCGCGCCACGGAGCCGGCAAGAATCGCGGAACGGCGCGCCGATTCACCGAGTCGGACTGACAGGTCAACGGGAGTGAACGGGGTCGACGGCGCCGGTAACGAGTCCAAAGAACGCGACGGGAGAGAACGGCACCGCAGTCGTGGCCGCAGGAGCAGTCGACGGCTTCGACAGCGCGCCGTCAGTCGTGAGTGGGACGAACCGTCAGCCGCGTCAGTGGCCGACTTCGCCCTCGCCGGTCTCGATTTTCGTCGCAGCGACGTACGTGAGGATGCTGAGGCCGACGAACATCCAGCCGATGAGGAAGAACTGGATGCCGCGTTCGAGCGTCAGGCCCGAGCCCCACGGGTTCACGAGGAGGTACGCCACGAAGAAGAACGCCATGATGGCCAGCGGGACGATGTTGACCGTGAGGTCGAGCAGCGTGTCCTTGTCGAAGATGGTGGAACTCATTGTGCGGGAGTCGGGGCGGCGGACAAATATAGCTTGAGGATTCGCGCGCTCACAGCCGGCCCGTCTCGTAGAGGTACAGGGCGACGGCCGCGGCGGCGACGACGACGGCAGTCCCGGAGAGCGCGAGGCCGCGTGCGTTCGCTGTCGTGGCGACGTACAGTCCGCCGCCCGCCGCGCCGAAGACGGCGGCGACGGCGAACGCGGGCGCGTACAGCGACTCCGAGAACCCGGACTCGCGGAGGATGCCGACGATGCTCCCGGCGAGCAGCAGGAGGCCGCCGACGGCGACGGGGAGCAGGCCGTCGAACACGATGCCGATTTCGGAGATGACGATGCCCAGCACGACCGGAATCGGCCACGGGCTCGCGCGGGCGTACTGGTCGCTCAGTCCCTGCTCCGTTTGTTCGACCATACAGTCGTGTTCGGCGTGACGGGTTAGAAAGCCATCGCTTCCGCGCTACGTCGCGACGACGGCGTACGTCATCAGGAAC
Organism: Halobacterium sp.; assembly: GCA_042219255.1. Lineage (GTDB taxonomy): Archaea > Halobacteriota > Halobacteria > Halobacteriales > Halobacteriaceae > Halobacterium. The sequence continues at coordinate 1,849 of JBDGQF010000240.1, forward strand.
CCGAAGTA
>JBDGQF010000211.1:0-1851 GCA_042219255.1 Halobacterium sp.
CCCAGGTCGAAGCCGCGGTTCCGGTGCGCGCGGCGGGCCGCCGGCCACGCGAGCGCGAGCAGCGGCGCTACCAGATACCACGGGACGCCTGTCACGAACCGGTCGACGGCGAACCCGGCGGCGAGGACGAGCGCGCCGCCGATGAGGTACCGGCGGACGTACCGCTTGCGGGCGCGCTCGGGCGGCCGCGACAGCTCGAAGTCGTGGAAGTCCTCCAGGGTGCGCGCGAGCGAGAACACGGCCTCGCGGGGCGCGAGCGGGACGGCCGCCTCCGACCCGCCGCTGGGCTGGTTTCCGGGCGCGTAGCCCGCCGTCTCGACGGCGAGGGACGCGAACCCGTAGCGCCGCATCAGAACGTTCTCCTCGACGGCGACCGTCTGGAGTTTCGACAGCGGAATCGTGCCGTCGCGGCGCTGGAGCAGGCCACGCTCGTACCTGAGGTCGTCGCCGACGCGCCTGAGGCGGAACCCGTAGAACTGGACGATTCGCGCGACGGCGGACGCCAGCCACAGCACGAGCACGCCGACGACGGCGAACGCGACGACGACGGCGAGGCCGAGGCCGGAGAGTTCGACGCGGTCGCCGACGAACGGCGCGGCGAACGGCGCGAGCGCGAGAATGCCGGAGGCGAGGCGCGGGTCGAAGGAGAGCGCGCCGAACAGCAGGAGGTCGCGGTCGGAGAGTTCGAACAGCGTCTCGCCGCCGACCGGCGTCTCCTCGGCACCCTCTCGTTCGGCCTCGCCGCGGTCGTCTCGTTCGAGCGTGGCGCGGCGCTGGCGGATTTCGTTCTGGAGGCGCTGGGCTTCCTCGCGGCCGACGAACCGGAGGTTCGCTTCGGTGCCGCCGCCGCCCGCCGTCTCCACGTCCACTTCGGCGATGCCGAGCAGGCGTGCGACGAACGACCGCGTGACGTCGACGTTCTGCACGCGCCGCAGCGGAATCTCCCGGTCGCGCCGCGAGAACACGCCCGAGGAGATGTCGAGGCTGTCCTCGGTGAGTTCGTAGTCGAAGCGCCGGTAGTACGCCACCTCGTAGGCGGCGACGGCGGCCAAGAACAGGGCGGCGGCGACCACGACGCCCCCAGACAGCACTGGGTCGCCGCGGCCGATGGCGATGCCGCCAACGATGAACGCCCACGCGAGGCCGACGCCGCGTGAGACGGCGCGGACGGGGACAGAGAGCGGGTGGAGTTTCACACCGCATCCCCGGCGCCGCCGGACTCGGGTTCGCTCTCGATGGCGAGGTCGCGCAGCGTCTCCTGGACGCCCTCGGCGCGCTCGGCGACCAGTCCGGGAATCGAGACGTCCGCGCCGCGCGACCCGGCGGTGTAGACGACGACGCTCCCGAGGCCGAGCACGCGCTCGACGGGGCCGCGGCGCGCGTCGACGTGCTGGACGCGCACGTACGGGACGACGGTGCGGACGTTCACGAGGACGCCGCGCTCGATGTACAGCGTGTCGTCGCGGACTTCGAACCGCCACGCGCGGTACCGGAGGAAGACGTGGACGGTCCCGACGACGAGGAGGGTGACGGTGACGGCGGCGCCGGCGGCGACCGGCGTGATGCCCGCTGGGTCGACGAACCGGACGGCGATGCCGGCGAGCACGCCGAGGACGACCGAACTGACGAGGGTGCGGAGGAGCCAGATGAGGCGGACGCGCGAATCCAGACGTTCCATGCGTCGGTCAAATGGGTGCTGGTACAAGAAGGTGGGCGGGCCGCGACAGCGCCTGCGAACGGCCGATAGTCTCCGTCCTCGCCGTCCTCTGACGTCGTCGTCCGGAATTTGACCTGTGGCCAAAACTACAATGGTCGTCCGTGAGACAGTCCGAGCAGACGCGGACTGTCGGT
>JBDGQF010000232.1:0-1839 GCA_042219255.1 Halobacterium sp.
GCGCGAACGTCATCTGGGGCGCGCGCATCCAGGAGAACTACAAGGGCAAGGTCCGCGTGATGGCCATCATGACCGGCGTGCAGTCCGCCCAGGTTCTCGGGCCGTCGACGCAGAAGCAGGCGGACAAGTCCCGGCAGGAACTCCAGGAGGTCGACTCAAAGCAGCGCGCCACCGAGGAGACCGCTGGCTCGACGACCGAGTTCGGCGCGCACTCCGACGGCGGCAAAGAAGAGGTCGAGCAGAACAACGGCCTCGACGTCATCCGGTAACCTCGCCGTTTTTCTCCGCCGACTCGTCTGCGGACGACTTCCCTCCGACGCCCAGCAGCGCTACACTGCGTTCACGGCGTCGACGAGCGCGCACTTCCGGCACTTCTCGCGCGTCGTCGGCGCGCCGCAGTCCTCGCACTCGCCGACCGTCTCGTCGTCGTCACCGTACTCGTCGGCCGCCAGCGACGCCAGTTCCTCGTAGCCCGCCATAATCGAGTGCCGCGTCCCGGGGTGGTTCTCCTCGAGTTTCAACAGCAAGTCCTGGATTTCGCCGCGGAACGCCTCGCTGGCGTGCGGACATTCCTCCATGTGGACGGGGAGGTCGCGCAGTTGCGCGTACAGCGCGACCTCTTTCTCGGGGACGTCCCGGAGCGGTTTCGCGCGCGGAATCATCTCGTCTTTCGCGGTGCGTTCGTCGAACGGGCCGATGCTGGCGTCGAAGTGCTTGGCGACCTGTTCGACGTTCCCCTCGAAGATGTTCATCAGCGCCGTCTCCGCCTCGTCGTCGAGGTTGTGTCCGGTGAACAGTTTGTCCGCGCCGTATTCTTCGGCGTACCGCGCGAGGACGTCCCGCCGGAACACGCCACAGTACGCGCACGGCGCCATGTCCAGGGGGTCGTCTTCGGCGACGTCGTCCATCTCGACGTCGAACTCGTCGGCGTACGTGACGACTTCGTGGCGGATGTCGCGGTCGGCGGTGAGTTCCTCGCAGGCGGCGAGGCTCTCGTCGCGGTACCCCTCGATGCCCTCGTGAATCGTGAGCGCAATCAGTTCGACGCGCGGGTCGTCCGCGAACGTCTCGTGGAGGATGTCCGTGAGGACGACGCTGTCCTTCCCGCCGGACAGCCCGATAACCCACGTGTCGGGGTCGTCTGGCGTGGCGTCCTCGGGGAGCATGTTGTCCTCGCGGACGCGCCGCCGGACGCGGCGCTCGACGCTCTCGAAGAGGTGGCGCTCGCAGAGGTGCGCGCCGGAGTACGCCGCGTGCATCACTGCCTCGCGGTCGCACTTGGTGCAGTCCATTGGATTCACGTTGTGTACCGCGGCGTTTCACCGTTTCGTCTCGCTAACTGGCCGCCGCGAACGACGACTCGTAAACCAAATATCACGATAGCAAATTCGCCACGATACAGAATCTTCGCGCACAGAATACAGCGGAAAACAGCGCGCTCGATGGCGCTATCCGGCGAACTCGGAGCCGGCAGCGCGGTCGGCGGCGTCGCGGGCGTCGTGGACGTCGTAGAGGACGTCCGCCGGGGCGACGTCGCCGCGGCGGAGCGCCGTCCGGAGCGCCGACCACTCGTCGGAGTCCAGTGCTTCGAGCGTGTCGACGCGGCGCGCGACGTCCTCGACGGACATGTCCGTCGGTCGGAAGCGCTCACCGTCCGCGTCCAGTTCCTCGGCCGCCCCAATCGCGTCGAGCGTGTTCAGTTCGCGCTCCGCGACGCCGATTGAGACGGCGCCGCGCGTCGCGATTTCGTCGGTCGGCGGCGCGTCGTCCGTCTCGGCGGCCAGTTCGCGGAGCGCTGCGAGCACGCGGAACGTCTTCTCGCCCATGTGTGGACGCGGA
>JBDGQF010000124.1:0-1803 GCA_042219255.1 Halobacterium sp.
CGTCGATTTTGTTCGTGGTGACGCCGTCGCGGTCGGTCTCCACGAGGAACCCGCGGACGGTGCCGTCCTCGCTCTCGTCGCGCGCCCACACCACGGCGACGTCCGCGATGGGCGAGTTCGTAATCCACGTCTTCGAGCCGTTCAGGACGTACTCGTCGCCCTCGCGCTCCGCGCTCGTCTCCATCGCCGACGGGTTCGACCCGTGCTCGGGCTCCGTGAGACCGAAGCAGCCCACGGCTTTCCCTTCGCCGAGTTCGGGCAGCCACTCGTCTTTCTGTTCGTCGCTGCCGTACGCGTGAATCGGGTACATGACGAGCGCGCCCTGCACGCTCGCCATCGACCGCAGGCCGGAGTCACACGCCTCCAGTTCCTGCATCAGGAGGCCGTAGGCTTTCTCGCTGACGTCCGGGAGGCCGTAGCCGTCGAGGTTCGGCGCGTAGAACCCGAGTTCGCCCATCTCGGGGATGAGGTCGGTGGGGAACGTCCCCTCCAGGTAGTGCTCGGCGATGTCGGGGCGGACGTTCTCGTCGACGAACTCGCGGGCGGTGTCCCGGATGAGTTGCTCCTCGGAGGACAGGTCGGCCTCCAGGGCCACGTAGTCCAGCATGCACGCTACTGAGGCGGCTGTCGTCAAAAAGCCTCCTAGTCCGTCGACACTCCTGCGTGGCGGCGCGGCCGCGGCGGCGCGGCGGTCAGTCGGCCGCGCGCGGCTCCGCCAGCGACTGCGTGAAGTTCTCGAACACCTGTTTGGCCTCGCAGGCGGCCGCGTAGTTCTCGTCGTGGATGCCGTCGAGGACGGCGGCCTTCCGGTTCTCGTCGAGGTCGTCCTTGCGCTCGGTGACGCGCTCGGCGGTCGCCTGGTCGTACTCGGGGTGGAACTGGACGCCGACCGACTGGCCGGCGCGGAACGCGTGCACGCCGTACTCGTTCTCCGCAAGCAACTCGGCGCGCTCGGGCAGGTCGACGACGGCGTCCGAGTGCGTCGTGAACGCGGTGAACGTCTCGCTGACGCCCTCGAAGATGGGGTCGTCGGTGGTGCGTTCGACGTCCCGGTAGCCGATTTCGTACTCGCCCATGTCGTCGACGCTGCCGCCGAGCGCTTCCGCGAGCACCTGGTGACCGAAACACACGCCGAGGACGGGGACGCCGGCGTCGTGGCAGTCCGCGACGTAGTCCACGAGCGCCGGAATCCAGTCGTCGTCCCAGTACACGGACGACCGCGACCCAGTGACCACGATGCCGTCGAAGTCGGCGTGGTCGGGGAGGTCGCCGTCGGTGACGTGGAACTCCGCGAGGTCGGCGTCGAGTTCGCGGCGGAAGTTCCGCGTCGTGTCCGTCGGGTCGTGTGCGGCGTTCAGCAACGCCACGCGTGGGCGACTCATCGGTCTACCGTAGTCCCCGCAGGTAAAAGGTCGTTTCGTCGGTGGCCAGTCGTGACGCAGACACGGAGACGGGGATGACAGCCGTCTCCGCCCCTTCCCGTCGACGTTCGTCCCGAGCTGTGCGCTGCATGTTACTCTATACCACACAGAGCCTTAACTCCACCGTCGCCGGTAAGCACTAGCGACGTCTCCGAACCACCTTTGGTGGGGGTGGCCGTACGCCAGACGGCATGCGCGCCATCAAGGACAGCGTCCACGACTGGGTGGAGGTCGACGGCGTCGCCGAAGCCCTCCTCGACGCGCCCGCCGTCCAGCGCCTCCGCCACATCAAACAGCTCTCCACCATCCGCCTCGTCTACCCCTCCGCGAACCACACGCGCTTCGAGCACTCCCTCGGCGTCTACCACCTCGCCGACCGCGC
>JBDGQF010000384.1:0-1781 GCA_042219255.1 Halobacterium sp.
TCCTGCGTGAAGACGTGCGCGAGCGTGACGGTCGCGCCGGTCGGGCCGGCGATGTCCGTCGTCGTCTCCGCGAGCGGGTCGATGCGCTCGTCGTCGCTGGGGCCGACCGCCAACAGCACGTTCTCGATTGCCATGCTTCCCGCACGTGCTGGGAACCCCATAAGGATATCCCGCGCCGCCCCGCAGTCTCGGGCATGCTCGAACCCGACCTCGACGGCCGCACCGCGCTCGTCACGGGCGGCGCGAAGGGCGTCGGCCGCGCGCTCTGCCTGTCACTGGCGGAGTGCGGCGCGCGCGTCGCCGTCCACTACAACACGAGCGCGGAAGCCGCCGCGACGACCGTAGCGGACGCGGAGGACGCCGGCGCACCGGACGCCACCACTGTCCAGGGCGACGTGACGACGCCGGACGGCGTCGACAGCATCTTCGACGCGGCGGGAGCCGACCTCAGCACCGTCGACGTCCTCGTGAACAACGTCGGCGACTTCGACCCGCGCCACTGGGCGGAACTGGACTTCGCGGACTGGAACCGCGTCCTCCACACGAACCTCACCGCGACCTACCTCACGTCGAAGCGCGCGCTCGACGGGATGCGCGCCCAGGAGTGGGGGCGCATCGTCAACATCGGGTACGCGTCCGCGGAGAAGGGCATGGTCAGCCCGAAGAACTTCCCGTACTTCGCCGCGAAGCAGGGCGTCCTGATGTTCACGCGGATGCTCGCCGCGGACACCCAGGACGACGGCGTCACCGTCAACGCCGTCTCGCCGTACGTCGTCGAGAACTCCGACGAGTTCCCCGACGACCTGCCGCGCGACCGTCCCGCCGCGTTCGAGGACATCGCGCAAGCGGTGCGGTTCTTCTGCGACGAGGACTCCGACTACATCTCCGGCGAGAACGTGGAAGTCGACGGCGGGTGGCTGCCGGAGGACGTCTGAGCGGGCCGAGCGGCGTTACGACTCGCCGTCCGCCCACGGGCCGACGCCGAAGACGTTCCCGAGCACCCAGCCGGCGAGGAACGGCGTGACGACGGCGAGACAGCCGAGGCCGACCCAGCGCGCTGGCGGCGGCAGGGTCGCGAGGTAGACGAGGTAGGCGGTGCCCGCCACCGGGAGCAGGCGCGTGAGCACCGAGTCCGAGGTCATACACCTGGTAGCGCGCTCGCAGTGAAGAACCCTGCTCTCCCCGGTGGCGGATTGCAGTGAGCGATAGGCCTTTCTCCCGCGGCCGTGTCAGGGTGGCGCATGCACGAGCGGGCAGCCGAGTTCGTCGAGCAGGCACGCGAGGAGTACGGCGTCGACGTGGACGTCCACGAGTTCGAGGACGGCACGAAGACGGCCCAGGACGCCGCCGACGCCATCGGGTGCGACGTCGCACAGATTGCGTCCAGCATCGTGGTCGTCGCCGACGGCGACCCCGTGGTGGTCGTGACCAGTGGCGCGAACCGCGTCGACCTGGGGAAGGTCGCCGTCCTCCGGGACGCCAGCGACGCCCGCATGGCGGAAGCGGACGAAGTGAAGGAGGCGACCGGGTGGAGCATCGGCGGCGTCCCGCCCATCTGTCACGCGACGGACGTCCCAGTCCTGCTGGACGAGACGCTGCTCGACCACGACGAGGTGTGGGCGGCCGCCGGGACGCCGGACGCTGTCTGGCCCGTCCAGCCAGAGCGCCTCCGCGACCTCTCCGGCGCGACGCCCGCGGACGTCGCAGAATAGCTAGTTTCGGGCGGTCTGACGGCCATTCTGCCGGCGGTAGTTCCGCGCGAGGCCGTACGCGAACCCGAG
>JBDGQF010000416.1:0-1769 GCA_042219255.1 Halobacterium sp.
CACCGGGTGACGCCGCCATCCGCGAGCGCTTATCCGCGCGGCCGGACTACCAGGTGTATGGCAGACGACTCGATTCCGGTCAGCGCAGACGCGCCCGACAGCCCGTTCCGCACCACTGGCACCGACCACATCACCATCTGGGGGAGCAACGCCGACGACACCATCGCGTTCTACCGCGACCTCCTCGGGATGCCGCTCGTGCTCCGCCAGCCGAACCTCGACGACCCCTCGCAGACCCACCTGTTCTTCGACACCGGCGACGGCCGCATCCTGACCGTGTTCGTCAGCGACGACCGGCCGTCGAACCGCGGCCGCCTCCGCACGCAGACCGGCGGCGTCCACCACCTCGCGTTCAGCATCGCCGCCGAGGACTTCGAGGACGTGATGGAAGCCCTGGACGACGCCGGCCACGGCTACAACGTCTTCGACCGCGGCATCTTCTTCTCGCTGTACACGCAGGACAACAACGGCCTCATCATCGAACTGTCCGCGGACAAGTACGACATCCCGGACGACCGGCGCGGCGAAGTCCTCGCGACCGCCCAGCGCCTCCGCGAGGAGGACGGCGCGGACTTCGCGGAAGACCGCCACATGCAGCAGGCGCTGGAAGAACTCGGCCTGGACGCCGAACCGAACGACCTGCCGGACGCCTCCACGGGCGTCGGCTACTGAGACGGCAGGGCCGCCACGCGTAACTCGCCGCGCCGCGACACCCCACTACCGCGAATGCTCACGGACACGCCCGGCATCCACCACGTCACCGGCATCGTCGAGCGGGCGCAGCGCAACGTCGACTTCTACGTCGGCGTGCTCGGCCTGCGCCTCGTGAAGCGCACGGTGAACCAGGAGGACATGCTGCGCTACCACCTGTTCTACGGGAACGAGACGGGGGAGCCGGGCACCGTCCTGACGTGCTTCCCGTACCCGAACGAGCAACCCGGCCGCGTCGGCAAACCACAGATTGCGGCGGCCGCGTTCACCGTCCCGGAGGGGTCGCTGTCGTTCTGGCAGGACTACCTCGCCGACCACGGGGTGGCGACGACGGGGCCGGGAGAGCGGTTCGGCGAGCGCGTGCTACGCTTCGAAGACCCGGACGGCACGGCCCTCGAACTCGTCGAGGGCGACGCGCCCGTGGAACCGTGGCGCGAGGGGCCAGTCCCCGCCGAGTACGCGATTCGGTGCGTGCACAGCGTGACCGCGCTCCCGCTGAACCCCTACACGACCGGCGCGCTGCTGGACACGCTCGGTTTCGACCTCGTCGGCGAGGAACCGAGCGAGGACGGCACGCGCGTCCGCTACGGGGCCGGCGGCGACTACGCGAACGTGGTCGACGTGCTGGACGAGCCGGCGGAGTTCGGCCGCGAGGGCACGGGGTCGATTCAGCACGTCGCCGTGCGCGCGGAGAGCGTGGAGGAACTGTACGAGTGGCACGACGTCCTCCGGGTGCGCGACTACGACGTCTCGCGCGTCCGCGACCGGTACTTCTTCCACTCGCTGTACGTCCGCGAACCCGGCGGCATCCTGTTCGAACTCGCCACCGAGGAGCCAGGATTGACGCGCGGCGAGGACGTGGACTCCCTCGGCGAGACGCTCACGCTGCCAGACCAGTTCGCGGACGACCGCGACCTCATCGAGTCCCAGTTGCCCGGCCTCGACCTGCCGGCGGCGTCGCAGTGACCAGCGACGGTTCGGCGTCCACGGACGGTGGCGACCCGGACGCAGACGCCGACCCGCACGCCGACCAGCCGGTCGTCACGGCCGGCGCGCCC
>JBDGQF010000246.1:0-1760 GCA_042219255.1 Halobacterium sp.
GCCTCTACCGCTGGGGCGCGGACAACCGCGACCTCCTCGGGAAAATCGTGCGCGACGAACCGCCCGCGAAGCAGTAGCCGAGACCGCAGGCGCTCGAAGGGGCCGGGTTACGCCCGCGCGAGCCGTCGGCAGTCGTCGAGCGCGTCGAACGCGCGCTCGCGGAGGTAGTCGGCCTGTTCTGCGGTCGCCGCCGCGTCGCGCTGGTTCTGGACGTACAGCGACTCGAAGAAGTAGACGCAGTGCAGCGCGACGTACACCGGCCGCCGCTCCTCGACCCTCGGCGTGAGCGCGCTGACCGATTCGTACCCCTCACGGAACGCCGCCTCGGCGTCACCGCCGTCGAAGACGGCGAGCGCGGTCCGCCAGTAGTCGAACGCGCGGGGCGCGGCGAGCGCGTGCTCGAAGTCCACGGCGCACGCCGCCTCGCCGCCGCGCACGGCGACGTGCTCGGGCGACCACCAGCCGTGGCACAGCACCGGCCTGCCGGCGTCCGCGAACAGGCCGGGGTGGTCGCGGAAACAGTCACAGACCGCGTCCGCGACGTCGGCGTGGCCGTGGGCGGCGAGCAGGTTGCGCCTGCGCTCGACGAACGCGAGCGCTGCGGCCTGCCAGTCCCCGCGGCCGGCGCGCGGTACTACGTCACTGTCGAACTGCAGGCGACCGAACCCGTCGAGGTGGCGCGCGGACTCGTCGTGGAGGCGTGCGAGCGCCCGGCCGGCCGGTTCCGCCCAGTCCTCGCTACCTGGGTGGTCGGTGTCCGGTGCGGGGGCGTCCGGGTGCCACGCGGCGAGGAACCAGTCGTCGCCCACGGCCAGCACTTCCGGCACTGGTACGGTCGTGTGCTCGTCGACGAAGCGCGTGACGCGGCCTTCGGTCGCTGCGCTCCCCGTCGGTCCGGTGTCGCCCTTGTAGACGGCGCGGCGGCCGTCCACGGCGACCTCGTACACCTCGTGCGGCGGGACGTCGTGGAGTTGTCTGTTGACCTGGTAGTCGTCGAACGGTCCTGCGAGTCGGTCGTGTACGCGTCCGGTCATGAGTGTCCGCCGCGTGACGTGCGGCAGCCGGTCGCGCCCAGCACGGTGCTGCGGCTACGACCGAGAGAACACGACCGAACTGAGCGCGCGGTCGGCAAAAACTGTTTCGCCGGCGTGCTACTCGTAGGCGGGGATGCCGGTGAGGTCTTCGCCGAGAATCAGCGTGTGGATGTCGTGGGTACCCTCGTACGTGTAGACGGTCTCCATGTTCGCCATGTGGCGCATCGGCGAGTAGTCCGCGGTGATGCCGTTCCCGCCGAGCATCTCGCGGGCGATGCGGGACTGGTCGCGCGCCATCCGGACGTTGTTGCGTTTCGCCATCGAGACGTGCTGGGGGCGGAGGTCGCCGCGCTCTTTCAGGTCGGCGAGCCGGTGGGCGAGCAGCTGGCTCGTCGTAATCTGGGTCGCCATCTCCGCGAGCTTGTCCTGCTGCATCTGGAAGCCGCCGATGGGCTTCCCGAACTGCTCGCGGTCGGTCGCGTAGCTGCGCGCCGTCTCGAAGCAGTCGCGGGCGGCGCCGACCGCGCCCCACGCGATGCCGTACCGCGCCTGTGTTAGACACGACAGCGGCCCCTTCATCCCCTCGACGCCCGGCAGCCGGTTCTCCTTCGGGATGCGGACGTTCTGGAGGCTGATTTCGCCCGTGATGGACGCGCGCAGGCTGAGCTTCTCGTCGATTTTGTTCGTGGTGACGCCGTCGCGGTCGGTCTCCACGAGGAACCCGCG
>JBDGQF010000459.1:0-1760 GCA_042219255.1 Halobacterium sp.
GACGCGGGCAGCGAGTGGTTCCAGCGACAGGAGCGACCAGAGGGGGACGAGTCCCGGTTGACCGTCCTCCCGCACCGCGGCTTCCCCTCTGGGACGGCGGAGGAAGTGCAGGCGTCGTTCGCGCCGGACTACCCGGACGTCGACTTCCCGAGCGCGGCCGTCGTGTCGCCACAGACCGCCGCGGACTTCGGCGCCGACGCGTACGTGCTGTCGGGCGCGCCCGGCACCGTCGGCCACGGCGCGGCGTTCAAGGACGCCGTCATCGAGACCAGAGAAGCGATTCCCGACGACACCGCGCTCTACCTCTCGGGCGTCGCGACGCCGCGGAACGCCGCCGTGCTCGTGTACGCGGGCGTCGACCTCGTGGACGCCGACCGCGCCGTGATTCGCGGCACACAGGGCCGCTACCTTACGACGGAGGGCGAGTACGACCTCGCCGACCTCGACGAACTACCGTGTTCGTGTCCGCCGTGCCAGCAGCCAGCGAGTGAGTTCGACCGCGAGGACTGCGTCGACCACAACGTGAACGCGCTCGAAGCCGAACTGGCGCGCGTCCGCCGGCGCATCCGCGACGGCCGCCTCCGCGATTACGTCGAGGGCCAGGCGCGCCACGAGGCGTGGGTGACCGCCGCGTTCCGCGAGTTCGACCAGCAGTACGCCTATCTGGAGGAGCGCACGCCCGCGTTCCGCGACTCGCTGCTCCTCTCGGCGACGGAGGACGCGCTCAGGCGCGTCGAAATCCAGCGGTTCGCCGAGCGCGTGACCACGCGTTACACCAAGCGCCTCGACGGCCACCCCCTCTTGCTTGTGCCGTGTTCGGCGAAGAAGCCATACAGCGAGAGTCAGAGCCACCGCCAGTTCCAGGACGCCGCGAGCTACCGCGCGCACGTCGTGTCGATGACGTCCCCTATCGGCGTCGTCCCCCAGGAACTCGAACTCACGTATCCCGCCCAGCACTACGACAGCGTCGTCACGGGCCGGTGGAGCGAGGAGGAGAAGGACTTCGTCGCGCGCGTCCTGGAACGCTACCTCGACCGAACGGACTACTCGCGCGTCATCGCGCACGTGCCGCCGGAAGGCTACCGGGACATCTGCGAGCGCGTCGCCGCACAGGTCGACGTCCCCTTCGAGTTCACCGTCGACGACCACCCCACGACGGACGAGAGCCTCGGCGAACTGAACGCGGCGCTCGCCGGCGAGGACAAAATCTGGGTGCAGGAGCGCGAGGAAGCCACGCTGCGCTCCATCGCGGACTACTTCATCGGGGACGGCGCCGGCGACGAGGTGTTCGGCGACATCGAAGTGCAGGGCCGGTACCCGAAACTCCAGGCGCTGGACGGCGACGGCGACCAGCTCGCCGCGCTCGTCCCCCAGTACGGGTCGCTGTCGTTCACGCTCGCCGGCGCGCGCAAGTGGGTTGACAGCGACGCCCCGACGAAGCGCGTGGAAATCGACGCGTTCGTCCCCGAGGGCAGCGTGCTCGCGCCGGGCGTCGTGGACGCAAGCGACGACATCCGCGTCGGCGACGAAGTCGTCGTCGAGGGCCCGAAAGCGTTCGCCGTCGGGCGCGCGCAGATGCCTGGGCCGGCGATGGTGGAGTCCACGCGCGGCATCGCCGTCCAGGTGCGGCACAGCGAGCAGACGTAAGCGGTCGGCGCGGGCGAAAGAGCTACGCACGCACCGCGCGAACCCTCCTCCATGCGAGTCCGTGACGTGATGTCGACGGACGTCGTCACCGCCGACGCCGACGACGCAGTCCG
>JBDGQF010000353.1:0-1736 GCA_042219255.1 Halobacterium sp.
CGCCCCGGGAAGGCGGCGGGCATCGTCCCCGTCGACTCCATCGAGGGGCCGACGGTCAAACTTGCGAACGGCGACGTCCGCCGCATCGACGACCCCGAGGAAGCCCTCGAGGTCCGGAACGGCGTCGTGGAGATTCTGGACGTCGGCGAGTACCTCGTGAACTACGGCGAGTTCGTGGAGAACAACCACCCGCTGGCGCCCGCGTCGTACGCGCCGGAGTGGTGGGTGCAGGACTTCGAAGCCGCGGGCGCGGACGTCCAGGCGCTCCGGGACTCGCCGTACGTCGACCTCGAAGCGCCGGAAGCCGACCAGGCCCTGGAGTGGGCCAGCGAGTACGACGCCCCCCTGCACCCCGAGTACACGTACCTCTGGCACGACGTCGACGTCGACGACTTCGAGACGCTCGCCGACGCCGTCGAAGCCGGCCGCATCGACGCAGACTCGGAGGGGGACACGCTCTTCGTGGCGAACGACGACGACGTCCGCGCCGCGCTCGAAGCGCTGCTCGTCGAACACCACCAGCACGACGACGAACTCAGCATCGCCGAGTGGCGGCCGCTCGCGCGCTCGCTCGGCGTCACCGACGACCTCGAACGCGAGTGGGACGACCTGAGCGCGGACGCCCGCGAGTGGCCGAACGCGCTCGCCGCCGTCAACGAAGTCGCGCCGTTCGGCGTCCGCGAGCGCGCGCCCACGCGCATCGGGAACAGGATGGGCCGCCCGGAGAAGTCCGAGTCCCGCGACCTCTCACCGGCCGTCCACACCCTCTTCCCCATCGGCGAAGCCGGCGGCAGCCAGCGCGACGTCAGCGACGCCGCGCGGTATGCGCCCGACATGAGCGACACGCCCGGCGAAATCGACGTCCGGCTCGGCGTCCGCGAGTGCCCTGACTGCGGCGACCACACGTACGAGCCGCGCTGCGAGGACTGCGGCGAGTGGACCGACCCCCACTACGAGTGCCGGGACTGCGGCATCAGCGCCGAACCCGACGAGTCCGGGCGCGTCGAGTGCCCGCGCTGCGAGCGCGAACTCGACAACGTCGAGACCCAGACCGTCGACGTCGGCGCCGAGTACCGCGACGCCCTCCAGGCCGTCGGCGAACGCGAGAACGCCTTCGACGTCCTGAAAGGCGTCGAGGGGCTGATGTCCGCGGAGAAAGTCCCCGAACCGATGGAGAAGGGCGTACTCCGCGCGAAACACGGCGTCACGTCGTTCAAGGACGGCACCGTGCGCTACGACATGACCGACCTCCCCGTCACGTCGGTCAAACCCAGCGAACTCGACGTCACCGTCGAACACTTCCGCGAACTCGGCTACGAGGAGGACATCCACGGCGACCCCCTCGAGCACGACGACCAGCTCGTCGAACTGCGCGTGCAGGACGTCGTGCTGTCGGACGGCGCCGCCGAACACATGCTCAAGACCGCGGACTTCGTCGACGACCTCCTCACGCAGTACTACGGCCTCGACCCGTTCTACGACGTCGACGAGCGCGACGACCTCGTCGGCGAACTCGTCTTCGGCATGGCGCCCCACACCTCCGCCGCCGTAGTTGGCAGAATTATTGGATTTACGTCGGCGGCAGTCGGTTACGCGCATCCGTACTTTCACGCCGCGAAACGCCGGAACTGCTTCCACCCGGCGACGAAGGTCTGGTTCGAGGACGAGGCCGGTGACTGGCACTACGACGACGTCGAGACGCTGGTCGACGACCGACTCGACGAGGACGCCGCAGC
>JBDGQF010000188.1:0-1720 GCA_042219255.1 Halobacterium sp.
CGACCAGTTCACGTACAACATGCTGTTCGACGAGAAGATGGGCGACACCGTCCACCTCGCACTCGGCCGCGCCTACGACGAGAACGTCCCGGACGACCGGGAGCCCAACGACTCCGCCGTCCACGTCGACCTCATCACGGACATGAGCGAAGACTCGTACATCGAAGTCGACGGCAAAATCGTTCAACGAGACGGCGTCTTCGTATTCGAGGACGGCTTCGAGGGCGCGTAACGAACCACCATTTTTTGCCAGCGAGTGGCGGCTCGGCCGCCGCTAGCGCAGCAAAAGTGCGTGTTAGAGTTCGATACGTTCGACGAGTTGGTCGGAGTCGCCGGCGGTGTTGAGCGCGACGATGCGGACGTCGTCCTCGATGCCGGACTTGTGGAGTTTCTCCTTGAGTAGGTTATCGACCTGGTAGACGCCGGCGGCGTTCCGCATCTCGATTTCGACGAGGACGGGGCGGTCGTCGCCCTCCTGGAGCGTGACTGATTCGATGGCCTGGCTGGAGATGGTGTTGATGCCGCGGCCGCCGCGCTCGTAGGGGAGACGGCTGCGGCCGCTCTCCATGTCGAGGCCGTCGGCGACGCGGATGACGCCGGCTTCCGTCGTGAGCGGGTCTTCCTCGGTGTGGTGGCAGAGGATGGCGTGCAGGACTTCGGCTTTCACGCGGACGGCGTCCTCGGTCGCGTAGAACTCGGGGAGGATTCGGTCGAGGACGTCTGCGGCGAGCGGAATCGAGTAGTACGCGTGTTCGTCGCGGTGGACGACGTGCCCGATGTCGTGGAGGGTGGCGGCGAGCGCGACGATGACGGGTTCGTCGGCTTCCGCCAGCCCCTGGTCGGTGGCGCCGTTGAACTCGATGCCGCCGCGCTTCAGGAGGTCGTAGAGGCTGAGCGCGCGATTCCGGACGATTTCGATGTGCTTGGCGCCGTGGTCGTTGTACCCCTTGCGTTTGACCGGGTTGACGTTCTGCGCGTCGAGGTACGTCGTAATCTCGGGGTCGTTGTCAACGAACTCGAGCACGCGGTTGAGTTTCTCGTCCGGGAACGGGTGGTCTTCCGTCGGGTCGTACTCGTGGCTTGAGTCCGATTGCGTCGCGTCGCTCATAGCGAGTCGTTCTCCCGCCGCCGTGAAAAACCGTGTGACGGCCGGAGCGGAGCCCACTCCGGCGGTAGTTCTGACACGCCGACGGTCCCGCGAGTCCGGAGGCGCTCAGACAGCCCCAGACTGCCGGGAGACAGCCCGAAGCCACCGCGAATCCGAATTACCACGACCTCAGACGGAGCATAAAGCCTATAATTGACACAGGGCTACCCTCAGATAGCGATGTTACCCAGTACCCCACTGTTCGTCGGCGGACTCCCGGGCGGCATGGAGTGGGCGGTCATCCTGCTCATCGCCGTCCTCCTGTTCGGCGCGAACAAGATTCCGAAACTCGCTCGTTCCAGCGGGCAGGCAATCGGCGAATTCCAGAAAGGCCGCGAAGAAGTCGAATCCGAACTCGAGGAGATGCGCGACGGCGCAGAAGAAACGGTCACCGGCAGCGACGAGGCCACGGACGCCAGCGCCGACACCTCGACGGACGCCGACACGGACGCCGAGACGAAGTCCGACAACTAACGCAACGGTTTTTCCTCTGCCCCGTCCTCACTCCACGCGAGGGCGTGTGGCCAAGCGGATACGGCGAGAGGTTCCTAACCTCTAGACCGCGGGTTCGAA
>JBDGQF010000151.1:0-1669 GCA_042219255.1 Halobacterium sp.
GCCGGCGTCCTGGGGCGCGCCGATGGCGAGGGCTTCGACGCGCTCGTCGCCCTCGTTGACGCCGCGCTGGAACTCGCCCGGCGAGAAGCGCGCGAGTTCGCCGGCGCGGACTTCGCGTTCGCCGTCCTCGACGTCGCCGCTGTCGTCGACGTCGAGCGTGTGGAACGTGACCGTACCCGAGAGGACGTAGAACACTTCCTCCTGCTCCTGGTGGGCGTGGACGCCGTACGCGAAACTGTCGCCGGCGTCGAGTTCGTAGTAGTTCAGCGCGACGTTCGCGGCGCCGAGCGCGTCGGTGAGCGGGAGGCTGACGTCCGCGGGCCCCATCCGGGAGTCGAGGTCGTCGAGACGGACTGTTCGCATACGCCCGAGTACGCGCAGGACGACCAAAAGCACCAGCAATCGCCGCGGACGGCGGCGCGAGCGGTGCGGACGGCGTGGGCGGCACGGACGGTGCGGCCGGTGCGGAGGAGTGAGACGGTTACGCGTCGTCGACGGTCGGGAGGTCGTCTTCGGCGAGGCGGTCGTAGGCGTCTTCGACGGCGTCGTGGTCGAGGTCGACGTCCGGCGGCGGACTGGAGACGTAGTCGCTGTCGGCGGCGACGTACCGGAGCGGCCAGTCCGCGGCGCTCGTGACGCCGACGCGGCCGGTCACGTCCACGTCTGGGTGCCAGTCAGTGCGGTGGACGGACAGCGAGGTCTCCGCGAGCGGGCGGTCGTCGTAGTCCGCCTTCGTGACGTCGAGCGCTTCCGTGAGGCGGCCGGGGCCGGACGCGAGCAGCGCGGGGTCATCGTAGCCGCGGCGCTCGCGCATCACGTCGACGCCGTGCGTCGGTTCGAGCGCGCGCACGAGCACGCCCTCCGGGTGGTCGCCGGCGGCGGTGATGAAGTTCAGGGCGGCGTGGCCGTGCATCACGAACACGTAGACGGTGCCGGCGCCGCTGAAGAACGGTTCCGTGCGCGCGGTGCGGCCGGCGGTCAAGTGACACGCTGGGTCGACGGCGTTCACGTACGCTTCCGTCTCCACGACGAGGCCGCCGACGCGTCCCTCGTCGGTGTCGTTCACGAGGAGCGTGCCGATTAGGTCGCGGGCGACGTCGCGTGCCTGGCGCTGGAAGAACGACTCGTCGACCGACTCGCCGACCCGGAAGTCGTCTGGCGTCCGCGGCATCCAGTCGAGTGACGGGCGCGGACGGCCTTCAAACTGGCTGGCCGCGGCGCCGTAGGCCGAACGTGAGACCCGCGGGGTTGATACCGCCGGCCGTCCGAACACCGCGTATGGCAATCGACCCGCAGTTCAACGAGAACCGCGACAAGGCGGACACCCACAAGGGCCACGACGTCTGGGGGCCGGTAGAAGAGCCGGAGAAGCTGGGGATTCACGGAACGCACGTCGCCGTCGACTTCGACATCTGCATCGCCGACGGCGCCTGCGTCGAGGACTGCCCCGTCGACGTCTTCGAGTGGGTCGACACACCCGACCACCCGGAGTCGGAGTTGAAGGCCGACCCAGCGAACGAGAGCCAGTGCATCGACTGCATGCTCTGCGTGGACGTCTGCCCCGTCGACGCCATCGACGTCGACGCCGGACGCGCCGGCGACTGACGGGCGGCGGGACGCGGTGCCGTCGCTGCGAGTGGTGTGGTACCGCGAAACGCACGCAGGAGGG
>JBDGQF010000169.1:0-1600 GCA_042219255.1 Halobacterium sp.
GTAGCCGTCGTCGGTCTTCTCCACGAAGACGTCGGTGAGTCGCTGCAGGTGGTAGTTGAAGCGACCGGAGTCCCGCACGCCGACGGTGTCCTGGAGCGCGGCGTACGGCACGGGGTCGTGGCGGCCTTCCAGCCAGAGTTCGCGCAGGAGTTCCACGCGCACGGGGTCGGAGAGCCGTTCGAACGCGTCCGCGGTCGCTTCGAAGTCCGGCGCGGTCATGGCGTTGGGTTCGCGGACGACCGGCTTAGGTTGTGGGTGAAGACGTCTTCACTCGCCCTCGGTGACGGACTTCGTCTCCAGCCACTCCTCGAACTCGAAAAAGCAGTCCGCGCAGAGCCGTCCGACCGTCGTCTCCGTGCCATCGGCCGCGGACTCGAAGACGTACCGCTGGTGCCGGGACTGTTCGGGGTCGAGTTCCGTCCCGCACTTGTCGCAGTGTTCGGGCATGGACGCGGGGCTTGCCGAGTCAGACGGAAAAGCCGGACGGCCAGCGTCAGGAACAGGACGGGACGGGACGAGACGGGAGCCGCGCTGGGGTTACTCGCCGCGAATCTCGCGGAGGCGGTCGCGGCCCGGCGCGATGAGTTCGTCGAGGTAGTCCGCGAGCGCGCCCTTCGCGTCCGCGGGGTGGAGTTCGCCGGACTCCAGGTCGTCGGCGAGCGCCTCGTAGTCGCCGTATTCGAGGTCGCCGCCGTACTCGTCTGGGCGTTCGACGACGACTTCGTCGAAGCGGGGGAAGACGTGGTACTGGAACAGTTCGAGGACGGGGTTGACGAGGTCGCCCTCGGGGTCGCGGGTCGGCGGGCAGAACGCCGAGTTCACTTTCTCCTGGATGTCCTCGGTGGCGTCCTCCATGGAGATGGTGATGCCTTCGCTGGAGGACATCTTCCCTTCGCCGGTCTCCAGGTCGCCGACGATGGGCGTGTGGATGGCGGGGCGCTTCTCGTAGCCGAGGCTGGGGAGTTCCTCCCGCGCGAGCATGTGGACTTTCCGCTGGTCGAGGCCGCCGACCGCGAGGTCGACGTCGAGGTACTCGATGTCCAGCGCCTGCATCAGCGGGTAGACGACGTGGCTGACTTTCGCGGTCTCACCGCCCTGGATTTCCGCCATCGCGCGCTGCGCGCGGTTCAGCGACGTCGCCAGCTCCATCTCGTGGAGGTCGAGTTCGTAGTCGTCGTCGAGCTGGTAGTCGCTCCCGAGCACGAACTCGGTGTCGTCCTCGTCGAGGCCGTACGCGAGGAACTGGGCTTTCATCTGCTCGGCGGTGTCCCGAATCTCCTCGAAGGTTCCCTTGCCGTTGAGGTACGCGTGGACGTCCGCGAGCAGCACGACGACCTCCATGCCGGCGTCCTGGAGGTCGATGAGTTTGTTCGCCGTGAGCAGGTGGCCGATGTGGAGGACGCCCGACGGCTCGTAGCCGACGTACGCTCGCTTCCCGTCGGGGTCGCTCGCGAGCGCCTCCACCTCCTCCTCCGTCACGACTTCCGCGGCGTTCCGCGTGACGAGGTCGTAGGTGTCCATGCAGGACGCGAGGCGGCACGCCGGGTTAAGCGATTTGGAACTGTGCGGACCGTTCAGCCCGCGACGCCGGAACCCACCG
>JBDGQF010000343.1:0-1599 GCA_042219255.1 Halobacterium sp.
GTGAGGTTGATGTCGACGATGGTCGACCAGCCGTTCTCGCTGATGTCGTCGAACGACGCCATGAAGCTCGCGCCCGCGTTGTTCACGAGGCAGTCGATGCCGCCGAACTCCTCGACTGTCGCCGCCACGAGCGCCTCGACGGCGTCCCGGTCGGTGACGTCGCACTCCACGGCGAGCGCGCGCCCGCCGTCGGCCTCGTTGATGCCGTCCGCGACTGGGTCGACGTTCTCCTGCTCGCGCGAACAGACGACGACGTCGGCGCCGTCCGCCGCGAACTGCTCGGCGATGCCGCGGCCGATGCCGCTGGACGCCCCGGTGACGATTGCCGTCTGCCCAGAAACGCTGAACCGGTCGAGTGTCAACGCGACCCACCCCGCGGCGGTGTCGTTAGCATTGGTAACACGAACGCGACTTCAAATGTACAATTAATAAATCTTGGCCGCGTGCCCGCGGCCCGAACGTAACTCACAAGCGGGCGTCCGGCGTAGACGGCGCCAATGGACGCGCTCTCGCGATACGAACCGCTCGTCGACGACTTCGACGCGTTCCTCGACGCCTGCGGACGCCACCTCCCTACGACGGTCCGTGTCAACTCCATCAAGGCGACCAGAGACCGCGTGGTCGACGCCCTCGAAGCCGAGGGCATCGACGTCTACGGCCGCGACTGGAACAGCGACGTGCTGGGCGTCGCCACCGGCAAACCCGGGAACACGTGGCCGTACGTCCACGGCTGGATTCACGGCCAGGAGGAAGTGTCGGCCGTGCCGCCCGTGATTCTCGACCCGCAGCCGGGCGAGGTCGTCTGGGACTCGTGTGCCGCGCCCGGCGGGAAGACCACCCAGATTGCGGCAGCGATGGACGACGAGGGGCTGGTCGTCGCGAACGACGACAACCTCGGCCGGCTCTCCGCGCTCCGCGGGAACTGCGACCGCCTCGGCGTCACGTGCGCGGCGGTGACGAACACGGACGCCCGCCGCGCGACGCTCGACCCGTTCCCGGACGTCGACGCCTTCGACCGCGCGCTCGTGGACGCGCCCTGCACCTGCGAGGGCACCGTCCGCAAGAACGCCGACGCGCTCGAAGGCGCCGGGGCGAGCGCCAGCCGGAGTCTCGCCGCGCTCCAGTCGGACATCCTCGAACGCGCCATCGAACTCACTCGCGAGGGCGGCACCGTGGTGTACTCCACGTGCACGTTCGCCCCCGAGGAGAACGAGGCCGTCGTCGACAGCGCCCTCTCCGACGGCGACTGTCGGCTCGTCGAGTTCGACACCGGCCTCGAGTCCTCGCCCGGAATCACGGAGTGGAACGGCGAGACGTACGACGACTCGCTGACGAAGACGCGCCGCTACTACCCCCACCAGAACGACACGGGCGGGTTCTTCGCCGCGAAACTGGAGGTGACCGCGTGACTGACGACGACCGCGGTCCCAGCGATGGCGAGGACGGTGGTGACAGCGGCGTCGACTACTTCCGCCGGAACAGGAGCGGCCAGTTCGACCGCCTCCCCGAGACGGACGCCGACCGGACGGTCAAGGGCCGGCCGACCCGCGGGGCCGTCGTGGACTGGTGGGTCGACCGGTTCGCCGTCCCCGAGGACAC
>JBDGQF010000382.1:0-1588 GCA_042219255.1 Halobacterium sp.
TCGGCGACCTGCCGAACGTCTACCCGTACATCATCAACAACCCGGGCGAGGGCACGCAGGCCAAGCGCCGGTCGTACGCGGCGGTCGTGGATTACCTCACGCCCGTGATGAGCAACGCCGGCACGTACGACGAACTCGCAGAACTCGAGGAACTCGCGTCGCGCTACCGCGAGGCCGGCACTGGCGCCGGCGCGGACGCCGAGGAACACCTCGCCGACCGCATCCGCGCGCACGTCGAAGACCTCGACCTCGCGGTCGAACTCGGCATCGAGGGCGAAATCGACGAGAAGGCGGACGTCCGCGGCCCGGACGAGGCCGGAACGACGCTCGCCGAAGGCGAAGTAGCTGGCGACGAGGTGGCCATCGAGGAGCTGGTCGAGCGCGTCCACGAGTACGTCACCGACGTGAAGACGACGCAGATTCGCCTCGGCCTCCACACGATGGGGGAACCGCCGGAGAGCGACCGCCTCGTGGAGTATTTGGTCGCGCTCACGCGCCTGGAGAACCCCGGGTCGCCGTCGCTGCGCGAGAGCGTCGCCGGCGTCCTCGGCGTGGACTACGAGACGATGCTGGAGTCCCCTGGCGCGTACAGCGAGGAACTCGGGATGACGTACGCGGAGGCCGCCGACGAGGTGTACGAGACGAGCGTCGACCTCGTGGAGACGCTCGCCGCCGAGGACTTCGACGTGCCGGCGTCGAACGTCGACGCCGAACCGGACGACGAAGTAAACATGAACCTGCTCGTCGTCGACATCGATACGCTCGGCGACGCGCGGGCGAAATCCGGCGCGCACGACGACCTGCGCGAGGTCCTGGAGTTCATCTGCGAGGAGGCCGCGCCGCGGGTCGCAGACGCCGAGACCGAAATTCCGCAGACGGCGGACGCGCTGAACGGCGAGTACGTCGAACCCGGCGGGAGCGGCGCGCCGACGCGCGGCGGCGTCGACCTGCTGCCCACTGGGCGGAACTTCTACACGCTCGACCCGCGGAAAGTCCCGGCCAAGACCGCGTGGGACGTCGGCAAGGAGGTCGCTGATGGCGTCGCCGAACGCCACGCAGACGAAGAAGGCGAGTATCCGGAGGAAGTCGGTGTCGTGGCGTGGGGCACGCCGACCGTCCGGACGCGCGGCGAGACCATCGCGCAGGTGCTCGGCCTGATGGGCGTCCGGCCGGTGTGGACGGACGCCGGCCGCGTGGACGACGTGGAGCCGGTTCCGCTGGACGAACTCGGCAGGCCCAGAATCGACGTGACGACGCGCGTCTCGGGGCTGTTCCGTGACGCGTTCCCGCAGGCCGCCGGCGTGATTCACGACGCCGTGGACGCGGTCGTCGACCTGGACGAGTCCCACGAGGAGAACTACGTGAAGAAGCACGTCGAAGAGGACGCCGCGGAACTCGAAGCGCAGGGCGTCGAGAAGCCGGAGAAAGCCGCGAAGCACCGCGTGTTCACGACGCGGCCCGGCGGCTACGGCGCCGGGACGAACAAGGCGGTCGACGAGGGCAACTGGGACGACCGCTCCGACCTCGCCGACGTCTACGTGCAGTGGGGCGGCTACGCGATGGGGTCGCGCGGCCGCGTCAGCGAGGC
>JBDGQF010000403.1:0-1586 GCA_042219255.1 Halobacterium sp.
AGCAGTAGTGCAGTCGCTGTGCGTTTCATCGCGTTGGACTGGTGACGCCACCGCGGAAAACCCTTTGTGGCCACGTGTTAGGCCTGCTACCCTTCGATTTTCGTGGGAACGAGTCACACGCGACGCCGCGGACGGGACGCTGGGCGCCGCACCCTCTCGTCAGCGGTCGATGCCCTCGCCGCCACCGGCGAGCACGCCCTCGACTTCCTCGCGCGTCACGAGCGCGACGTCCCCGGGAATCGTGCGCTTCAGTGCCGCCGTCGCTGCCCCCCACTCCAGCGCGTCGGGCACCGCGCCGCCCTCGATGCGCCGGGCGAGGTAGCCGCCGACGAACGCGTCCCCAGTGCCGATGGCGTCGTGCGTGTCCGCGTCGAAGACGCCCTGCTCGGAGACGTCGCCGCCGCTCACCGCGAGCGCGCCCTCGTCGCCGCGCGTCACCACGACTGTCTCGAACCCGAATTCGTCGCCGAGGCCGCGCGAAATCTCGGCCGCACTCCCCTCGCGCGCCAGCACGTGCCTGGCGTCCCGCTCCGCGACGAACAGCACGTCCACGTCCGGGAACAGCGACTCCAGCACCTCGCGCGCCGCCTCCGGCTCCCAGAGTTTCGCGCGGTAGTTCACGTCGAACGCCGTCGTCGTCCCCGCGTCCCGCGCGCGCTCCAACAGCGCCGCCGTCGTCTCCGCCAGCGTCTCCGAGAGCGCTGGCGTGATGCCGCTCGTGTAGAAGTAGTCGGCGTCGTCCACGCGCCCGAGCGCCAACTCGTCCGGCGTCGCCGTCGTCACCGCGGCGCCCGCACGGTCGTAGACGACGTTCGCGCCGCGCGGGTCGCCCGCCTGTTCGAGATAGTACGTGCCCTGGCGGCCCGTCTTGCTGTACGCGACCACCGGCTCCGTGCCCTGCGCGCGCAGCGTCGCCGTCACCTTCCGGCCGAGCGGCGAGTCCGGCACCTTCGACAGCCACGCCGTCTCCGCGCCGAGGCGGCCGGCGTTCACGGCGACGTTGCTCTCCGCGCCCGCCGCCCGGAACTCCAGTTCCGTCGCGCGCTCCAGGCGCTCCTGTCCGGGCGGCGAGAACCGCAGCATCGTCTCGCCGAACGTCACGAGGTCCATACGCGAGGATGCACGCTTGGGGGCTTAGTTCCCGTCGTCTCGACGAGACTCGCGGCGCCGGCCGCCGTGCCCGGGGTAGTCGCGCTCGAACCGCTCGGCGAGTTCGTCGCCGTCCACGCGAATCAGCGTCGGCCGGCCGTGCGGGCACGCGTACGGGTTCTCGCAGTCGTCCAGGCGCTCCAGCAGCGCCACAACTGACCCCTCGGTCAGCGACGTGTTCCCGGTGACCGCTGGCCGGCACGCCAGGTCGGCGAGCAACTCTTCCGCGGCGTCCGCCACCGGGTCGCCGTCCGCGCCCGCGACGAACTCCCCCAGCACGTCCCGCGCCAACTCGGGGTCGAGTACGTCCGCCAGCACCGCCGGCACCGCCGTCACGCGCGCCGTCCGGCCGTCCAGTTCCGCCGCGAACCCCAGCGCCCGGAGGTCGTCGACCGCCGCGTCGAACACCGCCGCCTCACCCGCCGTCAGTTCGAGTT
>JBDGQF010000359.1:0-1578 GCA_042219255.1 Halobacterium sp.
ACGACCGGATGC
Source organism: Halobacterium sp. (assembly GCA_042219255.1). GTDB lineage: Archaea > Halobacteriota > Halobacteria > Halobacteriales > Halobacteriaceae > Halobacterium. The sequence continues at coordinate 13 of JBDGQF010000359.1, forward strand.
TCGGCGAGATTCCGACGAAGCACGCGCTCGGGAAACTCCTCGAGTACGAGTTCATCGACGGCCTCGAACCCACCGACCTCGGGCGCGCGGTCACCACGCACTTCCTCGACCCGGACGCCGCGTTCCTGATTCTGGACGGCGTCCGCAAGGAGAAACACCCCTACGACGTCGTCGCGGACATCGAACTCCGCGACGACGAGTACTGAGTCGGCCGCGGTCGCCGAATGCGTGCCGCCGGCCGACAGTAACAACCCACGCGCCGCCAGTAACGACCCACGCGCCACCAGTAGCGACCCACGCCTCGCCAGCAGCGACCCACGCGCCGCCAGCAGCGACCCGCACGCCGCCGGCCTGTGGCGGCGGTCCTGCCATTCGATTTTAATCAGAGGCGTGTGAACGGGCCGCACATGGGTCTGGTCGTCGCGGCCGCACTCCTCGCGGCGTCGGTCGGCGGGGCCGGCGCCGTCCTCTGGCTGGCGTGGCGCGCGCAGCGAACGACTGGCGGACAGCACACGCCACCGCCGCGCGCCGACGGCGGCCGAGTCGACGACACGCCGCCCGCGGACGGCGCCGAGCGCGCCGACGGCGGCGCGCCAGCCGCCTCCGGGTGGCTGCTCGGCACCAGCAGAGCGCACAAAGCAAGCGGGCTCACGCGCTGGCTCACCACCGTCGACCACAAGGACATCGGCTTGCTGTACCTCGCGTTCGCCGTCACCGCGTTCCTCTGGGGCGGCACCGACGCGATGATGATGCGGACGGAACTGTACGACCCCGCCGTCTCCGTCTGGGACGCCCACACGTACAACGCGCTGTTCACAATGCACGGCCTCACGATGCTGTTCCTGTTCGGCACGCCGATGCTCGCCGGCCTCGGCAACTACTTCCTGCCGCTGTTCATCGGCGCCGACGACATGGCGTTCCCGCGCATCAACGCCATCGCGTTCTGGCTGCTCGTCCCCGCGCTCGCCCTCATCCGCGTCGGCCTCCTCACGGACGTCCTCGGGCACGTCCTCGTCGGCGGCGGCCTCGCCCACCTCGGCGAACAACTGCTCGCGCTCGCGCCCCCCGCCACCGGGTGGACGCTGTACGCGCCGCTGTCCGTGCAAATCGAAGTGCCGACGCTGAGCGTCGTCCTGCTCGGCCTCCACCTCTCCGGCGTCGCCACCGTGATGTCCGCCATCAACTTCATCGCCACAATCTTCGTCGAACGCGAAGTGTCGTGGCGTAAACTCGACATCTTCTCGTGGACGATGCTCACGCAGTCCGGCCTCATCCTGTTCGCGTTCCCCCTGCTCGGCAGCGCGCTCCTCATGCTCCTGCTCGACCGCACCGTCGGGACGACGTTCTTCGCGATGCAGGGCGGCACCCCAATCCTCTGGCAGCACCTCTTCTGGTTCTTCGGCCACCCCGAAGTCTACATCCTCGTCCTCCCGCCGATGGGGCTCGTCTCCCTCATCATCCCGAAGTTCGCCGGTCGCGCGCTGTTCGGGTTCAAGTTCGTCGTCTACTCTACGCTCGCCATCGGCGTCCTCTCCTTCGGCGTCTGGGCGCACCACATGTTCACCA
>JBDGQF010000100.1:0-1530 GCA_042219255.1 Halobacterium sp.
GACGTCCTCGTCACCGCGCCCGGCCGCCGGAGCGCGAGCGAACTGTTCGCGCGCGCCGAGGAACTGCTCGCCGACCTCGGCGAGCGCCACGACGGGGGCGACGACGGCATCGAGACGGCCAGGGGCGGCCGCATCCGGTTCGCGAAACCGCCGGCGGCCGCCGGACTCCCGGGCGACCCGGACGCCGTCTTCGCCGACGAGGCCGCCGCGATTCCCGTCCGCCTGCTGGAGGCGCTTCTGGACTGCGACCGCCTCGCGTTCACGACTACCGTCCACGGCTACGAGGGCGCCGGCCGCGGGTTCGACGTCCGGTTCCGGGACAGACTCGCGGACAGCGACCACGACGTCACCGACGTGACGCTCGCCGACCCAATCCGGTACGCGGCCGGCGACCCCGTCGAGGTGTGGGCGTTCCGCGCGCTCCTCCTGGCCGCCAGGCCCGCCGTCGACCCGCTCGTCGCGGACGCCGGCGTCGACGACGCGACCTACGAGACCGTCACCGCCGACGACCTCGTCGCGGACGAACACCTCCTCCGCGAAGTGTTCGGCCTGCTCGTGTACGCCCACTACCGGACGGAACCGAACGACCTCGCGCGCCTCCTGGACGCGCCGAATCTCACGGTGCGCGCGCTAACGTACGACGGCCACGTCGTCTCCGTCGCGCTCCTGGCGTGCGAGGGCGGCCTCGACGCCGACCTGCGCGCGGCGATGTACGAGGGCGAGCGCGTGAAGGGGAACATGATTCCGGACGTCCTCACCAGCCAGCTCCGCGACGAGGCCGCCGCCGTCCCAGTCGGCTACCGCGTGATGCGCATCGCCACCCACCACGCCGCGCGCTCCAGGGGCCTCGGCTCGCGACTCCTCGATGAGGTCCGCGACGAGTACGACGGCGACGCGGACTGGGTCGGCGTCGGCTACGGCGCCACCCCGGAACTCCTCTCGTTCTGGGCGGAGAACGGCTATTCGACCGTCCACGTCTCCACCACGCGCAACGACACTAGCGGCGAGTACTCCGCGGTGATGCTCGACCCGCTCTCCCACCTCGGCGACCGCCTCCACGACCGGCACGCCGACTGGTTCGCCGCGCGGATTCCGGGCGTGCTGGCCGACGCCCTCGACGACCTCGACCCCGACGTCGCGCGCGCCGCACTCCGCTCCTGCGACGCCACGCCACCGCTCGACCTCGACGCCAGCGACTGGCGCGTGATTGCCGGTGCCGCACACGGCCCGGGCATGTACAGCGTCGACCCGGCGCCGTTCCGCGCGCTCGCCATCCACCACCTCGTCGCCGGCGACGACCTGCTGTCCGCGCGAGAAGAACGCTTGCTCGTCGCGAAACTCCTCCAGGCGCGCCCCTGGGACGCCGTCGCGGACGCACTGGAGTTTCACTCCACCAGCCAGGCGATGCGCGCGCTCGGCGACGCGCTCCGCCCGCTCGTCGCCGAGTACGGCACTGACGCCGCACGCGAGGAACTCCGGCGGTTCACCGAGGACTGACTACTCCTCGAACCGGTCGAAGAGGCCGCGCAA
>JBDGQF010000030.1:0-1509 GCA_042219255.1 Halobacterium sp.
CCGCGGTCGTAGAAGATGTCCTGCGTGCCGTTGCCGTGGTGGACGTCCCAGTCGAAGACGGCGACGCGGTCGGCACCCAGGTCGTCGATGGCGTACTGGGCGGCGACGGCGACGTTGTTCAGGAAGCAAAAGCCCATGGCGTCGTCCGTGACGGCGTGGTGGCCGGGCGGCCGGCCGAGCGCGAACGGCGTGTTCCGGCCGTCGGCGCCGTTCAGGGCGGCGCGCGTGGCGTCTTTCGAGAGACCGGCCGCGGAGAGCGCGGCGGGCCAGGTCGCCTCGGACGCGACGGTGTCAGGGTCCCAGTTGCCGCCGCCGTCCTCGCAGAACTCGCGGACGCGCTCGACGTAGTCGGCGTCGTGGACGGCGGCGGCGTCGTCGAGCGTCGCGGGCGCGGCGTCCTCGTAGGAGACGCTGTGGCGTTTCGCGAGGCCGCGCCTGATGGCGCGCAACCGGTCTGGGCTCTCCGGGTGGCGGTCACCGGGGTCGTGGCCGAGGCACGTCTCGCTGAACCCGAATCTCATTCCACGAGGTGGAAGTACGTCTCGAAGTCCTCGGCCTGGACGGTCCGGCGACCGGCGTGCTCGGCGAGAACGGCGGCGCCCTCCGCTGCCTCCGAGGCGTAGTCCTCGAGGACGTCCGCGAGCGCGACCCTGGCGTTCTTCGAGACGCGGAACTGGTCGTCGACGTCGAGGCGGGCGATGCGGTCGACTGGCGCCACCGGAAGCGTGAGACTGTCGGCGTCCGGCACCTCCTCGACGCCGAAGTCCGACGCCATCAGCGTCTTCCGGCCGTCCTCGGCCGCCCGCTCGGCGGCGTCGACGGCGAGTTCGGCGCCGCGTTCCTGGATGCGCCGTGCGAGTTCCTCCGCTGCGTCCGCGCTCACCCGCAAGTCACCCGCGTGCCGCCGGATGATGGTGTCAACCGGCGCGAACGGGAGTTCGACGCTCATGCGTCAATGGGTGGCTGTCGCACGCTTAACTGTTTCCGTTGCCCCAGGCGGCCAGCACGCATTTGCGACTCGCGACCCACCATGAGAGTGTATGGCAAAGAATCCACACCAGGCAGACGCGTCTGACGTCGCCGACCAGGAGGTCGACGCCAACGAGGAGGAAGCCGAGGAAGCCGTGGAGGAACGCCGACAGGCCGAAGAAGAGTACGAGGAGGAACGCATCCAGGAAGAACTCGAACACGAGGACGAGGAGCGCCACGCCGAGGCCGTCGAGGAAGCGAACCCAGACAACTACCGCGACGACGAACCCTGGGACTGACACTGCCCGCTAGCCGCGTTCCGCCCCGGTTCGCTGCGAGCCGCTGCCGTCCGCCGGCGTTCAGTGCAGTTCTTCGGCGCGCAGTCGGCCGTCCTGGAGGAGGCCGCGCACGGTCACTTCCTCGCCGAGCGTGACGTCCGCGTCCGTCTCGACGCTCACCGTCTCCTCGCCGTCGTCCAGAATCACGGGGTTCTGCGCCTGCACGACGACGCCCGTGAACTCGACTTCCTCGCCGTCACCG
>JBDGQF010000168.1:0-1475 GCA_042219255.1 Halobacterium sp.
GACTTCGACGGCGACGAGATGAACATGCACGCCCTCCAGAACGAGGAGGCGCGTGCGGAGGCGCGCGTGCTGATGCGCGTCCAGGAGCAGATTCTCTCGCCGCGGTTCGGCGAGAACATCATCGGCGCCATCCAAGACCACATCTCCGGGACGTACCTGCTCACGCACAACAACCCCCGGTTCAACGAGACGCAGGCCTCGGACTTGCTCCGCCAGACCAGCATCAACGAGCTGCCGGAGCCCGCGGGCACGGAGGACGGCGAGCCGTACTGGGAGGGCCGCCAGCTCTTCTCGGAACTCCTGCCGGACGACCTCAACCTCGAGTTCACGGGGACGGTCGGCGAGACGGTCCGCATCGAGAACGGCCAGCTCGTCGAGGGCACCATCGCGGAGGACGAAATCGGTGGGTTCGGCGGGGAAATCGTCGACACCATCGCGAAAGTCCACGGGAAGACCCGTGCGCGAATCTTCATCAACGAGGTCGCGTCGCTGGCGATGCGCTCCATCATGCACTTCGGGTTCTCCATCGGCATCGACGACGAGACGGTGTCCACGGAAGCCCGCGAGCGCATCGACGAAGCCATCCAGTCCGCGTACGACCGCGTGCAGGAACTCATCGAGACCTACGAGAACGGCGACCTCGAGAGCCTGCCCGGCCGCACCGTCGACGAGACGCTCGAGATGAAGATTATGCAGACGCTCGGGAAGGCGCGTGACTCCGCCGGCGACGTCGCCGCGGAGAACTTCGACGAGGACAACCCCGCAGTCGTCATGGCGGACTCCGGCGCGCGTGGGTCGATGCTGAACCTCACGCAGATGGCCGGCTGTGTCGGCCAGCAGGCAGTGCGCGGCGAGCGCATCAACCGCGGCTACGAAGACCGCACGCTCAGCCACTTCAAGCCGAACGACCTCTCCAGTGACGCCCACGGCTTCGTGGAGAACTCGTACACGAGCGGGCTGACGCCCAAGGAGTTCTTCTTCCACGCGATGGGCGGCCGCGAGGGCCTGGTCGACACGGCAGTCCGGACGTCGAAGTCCGGCTACCTGCAGCGCCGCCTCATCAACGCGCTCTCCGAACTCGAGACCCAGTACGACGGCACCGTCCGGGACACCTCGGACACCATCGTGCAGTTCGAGTTCGGCGAGGACGGCACGTCCCCAGTCGAGGTCTCGTCCTCGGAGGACGTCGACATCGACGTCGACGCGATTGCCGACCGCGTCGTCGAAGCGGAGTTCGAGAGCGAGGACGAGAAAGAACAGTTCCTGGGCATCCAGGAGCCGCCGACGAACCTCTCCGAGCACGGCGAGTCCTGGGAGGTGGAATCTGATGACTGAAATCACGAAGACGATGCGCGAGACGGTCGAAGCGACAGAACTGCCGCGACGCCTCAAGGAGCGCGTCTTCGAGACCATCGAGGAGCGCGAGGGCGTCACGGCCGCGGAAGTCGAGGAAATCGCGACCGCCGTCGAGTCAC
>JBDGQF010000072.1:0-1468 GCA_042219255.1 Halobacterium sp.
TGGAGGGGCAATCACGACTCGAAGAAACGTAGGCAGGGACTCTGCGGCGGAATCTATCGAGGTGGCTGCTCAGTCGGTCAGAGAGTCACGGGAAGTAGATTTGAACAACGCTCACGAGAACCGCGGAGATGAAACTCCGCGGTTGGAGTTCGCAGGAGAGTAGCGGGAGGTAGATTTGAACCGAGGGCCAGACGGTCGCTCACTCCGTTCGCGCTGCGACTGGCCGGGTTCAAATCTACCACGCTAGCTCGCAGGAACTCACGGCCGCGTCGCACGGAGGCGACGCTACGAGGCGTGAGTTCCAGAGGAGTAGCGGGAGGTAGATTTGAACTACCGGTCTCCGGGTTATGAGCCCGGCGGAATCTCCTGGCTATCCCATCCCGCTGCACTCAATCGTAGCCCGCTCCGCCAGTTAAGGGTTCTGTTTCGGTTGCCGTGTGGGAGTTATCCCCCAGTCAGGCGTCCAGTTCGTCCAGCAGGGTCTGCGCGGCGGCAGCGGAGGATTCCGGGCCGCGCGCGGTGATGAGGTCGCCGTCCACGGTGACGCTCGTGTCCGCGTCGAGTTCCGCGTCCCAGTCCGCGCCCGCGGCCTCGACTTCGTCCTCGACCCAGTACGGGAGCTTGCGGCCGTCCGGCATCAGGTCGTGGTCGTCGACGATGCCTTCCTCCCACTCGTTCGGGAAGCCAGTGACCTCGCGGCCGTCCACGAGGAAGTCGTTGTCGCTGTCGCGCGTGAACGCGAGGATGCCGACGGCGTGACAGACGACGAGCGCTTTCTCGCTGTCGCCCTCGACGGCGTTCCGGAGGAGGCGGCGCGCGTCCGTGTCTTGGTTGACGTCCCACTCCGTGCCGTGGCCGCCCGGGAACACCACCGCGTCGTAGTCCGCGGCCTCCACCTCGGTGACGGAGACGGGGTCGTTCAGTCGCTCGTCGTTCTCGTGGACGTCGCGCACCCACTCGGCGGTCTCCTCGCCGACGTTCTCCGGGTCGGCGGAGCGCTCGTCCAGTACCGGCGGACTCCCGCTCGGCGTCGCGACGGTGACGTCGAAGCCCTCGCTGTCAAGCGTCGTGAGCGGTTCGACGCACTCTTCTCCCCAGTAGCCTTCCTCGCTGACCACGAATAGTGCAGACGGCATGTACTGGTGTCCAGGAGGGCCGCGCGGAAAAACACCCGCGAGTCAGTAAGTCGTGCCGCCAGTAGGTGGGGACGGCGGCTGCGACCGCAGCGAGCGCAGACGAGGTCGTGTGCGGCGTCGCGCTATCCGTCGCCGTGCTCGTCGACGATGACGACGTCGCCGTCCACGACGTCGACGTTGATGAGCGTCTTCACGTCGATGCCGCTCTCCTCCAGTTCGTTCGGGCCGGTCTTCTTGATGACCGCGACGACGTCGGCGACGTCCGCGCCGATGTCGTCGAGCGCGGTGGTGATTGACGCGAGCGTGCCGCCCGTCGAGAGCACGTCGTCGAG
>JBDGQF010000407.1:0-1461 GCA_042219255.1 Halobacterium sp.
GCGCGCCGTCGCGTCCGGTGGCGAGGGCGTCGACGTTCGCGAACAGGAACGCCGCGAACCCGACGCGAATCAGCACCGAGACGTACTGGTTCAGCACGACCGTGCCGAGCGCGTCGAAGACGCCCGCCAGCGACAGGAACGCGAACACGATGAGCATCCCGATGAGGAACAACAGGAGGTTGCGCGCCTTCCAGTGGAGGAGTCGCCGGCGCTCCGGGAGGTGCGTGCTCCCGCGCCAGACTGGCCCGAGGAACAGCGCTGCGAGCACGACGTGTCCGCCGATGACGACAGCGGAGGCGGCGAGCGCCGTCGCGCCGCCAGTGAGCGCGGCCACCTGGAACGCGATGACTTGCGCGAACGGCAGGCCGGTCACGACGACGAGCGTGCGCCGGTCGACGTCCGCGAGCAGTCCCGTGATTGCCCAGAGCGCGGAGTACGTGACGAGGTTCTCGGCGAAACTCGGGAGCGTGACCGCGTGGCCGCGCACCGTGACCGTCCCGACACCGGCCGCCAGCAGCGCGCTCGACACGCCGCCGAGCACGACGAGCCCCGTCGCGACGTAGTAGTACCGGCGTACGCTGGCGGGGACTCCCCGTAGCGCGACCAGGGACACGACCGCCGACACCGCGTACACGGCGGCGCCTGCGGCATAGACGCCGGCTTCGCTAATCATCGTCACCACCCGCCGCCCGGACGTCCGCGCTCCCACTACCAGCTGCGCTCCCGTCACCGGCTGCGATTCCGTCACCGGCTGCGCTCCCGTCACCGACCGCGGTAGCGCCGCCGTCGACGTCCCGCGTCTCGAAGTCAGAGAGCACGTCCCTGAGGGCCGTCGTCCGCTCGACGAGGCCGTCCGCGCACTCGCGCACCTCGCCCATCGTCGACGCCGTTTCGTCGGCCGTCGCGGCCAGGTCGTCCGCGCTGTCGGCAACGTCGACGGCGACCTTTCGGACGTTCTCGACGGCGGCCGCCACTTCCTCGGTGGCGGCGGCGCCGTCGTCGGTCGCGTCCGTAATCTCGCTCATCGCGTCGTCGACCTCCGAGACGGTCGCGGTCAGTTCGGCGATGGTGTCACCGGCCTCGGTGACGGTGTCGACGGTCGCGTCGATGCGGTCGGTCGTGACGCCCATCTCCTCGGTGACGTCGTCGACGTCGGCGCGCGCGTCGGCGATGGTCGCGGCAATCTCGTCGATTGCGTCCTGGGTCTCTGTTGCCAGCGACTTCACTTCGTCAGCGACGACCGCGAACCCGTCGCCGTCCGCGTCGGCGCGCGCCGCCTCGATGTTCGCGTTCAACGCGAGCATGTTCGTCTGTTCGGCGATGTCGTCGACGATTGTCGTCGTCTCGCTGACGTCGTCCATCCGGTCGTCGAGTTCGCCGACCAGGCGGCCGAGTTCCGTGATGGTCGCCGCAATCTCCTCGATGGCGTCGACGGCCTCCTCGGCGCGCGCGGCGCCGGAC
>JBDGQF010000436.1:0-1452 GCA_042219255.1 Halobacterium sp.
GGAGCGCGCGCTGCACGCTGTCGACGTCCACGTCGAACGCCTCGGCGATGGCGTCACGGACGGTGCCCTCGCCGACGCCGATGCGCATCTCGCCGAGCACCAGGCGCGCGAGGTAGCGCGCTTCCTCGCCCGAGCAGTCGTTGAACAGGCCGAACAGGAGGGTGACTTTCTCGTCCTGGCTGCCGTCGCCCTCGGCGGCGGCGAGCGCTTCCAGGTCGGCGTAGACGTCCGCGACCGTCAGGCCGTCGTCGCCGCTCTCTGCGGCGAACGCGCCCAGGCCCGCCTGCCCGCCGAGGTCGAGCGACGCCGCCACCTCGCCGATGTCGCCGGTCTCCGCGAGTCTCGCTTCCACGTCGTCGGCGGTGACGTTCGTCGACGCCGCCCGCGCCAGCGCCTCGTAACAGAGGCGCGGCCCGATGTCCAGTTTCGTCTCCGAGTGCGCCGGGAACACGCGCCCCTGCACGAACCGCGCGACGACGGCGAGGTCGTCGCCCGCGTCCGCGAACAGTCCGGCCACCAGGTCGACGACGTCGAGGTCCGCGTCCGCCGCCTCCACGTCGGCGGCGCGCGCGGCGAACGAGGCGAACTCCATCACGCACCGGTAGCCAGTTCCCGCAGTTAAAACAGTCGAACGCCGCGCGGCCAGCGGGTCGCGCCGCGCCACCGGCCTTATTAGGCGCGGGGCGACAACCCACCGGGCATGACAGGGTCGGACCTCGTCGACCGCGTCCGCGACGTGCTCGACGTCGACGCCGAGACGTTCCAGGAGCGGGTGCGCGAGGACGCCGACGTCATCAAAGAAGAGATTGCAGCGGGGTCGTTCGACAACCCGCAGGCCATCGTCGGCCTCGAGTACGAGTTCTACGCGGTCACCGACGAGGGGTCGCTGGCGCGCGTGCCGCGGCGCGTCCTCGAGTACGTGGGCTTCGAGAAGGAACTCGGCCTGCACAACGCCGAGATGACGACGAGTCCACAGCCGCTGAACGAGGCCGGCCTGCGCGCCCAGGAAGCCGAAGTGAAGGCGAACCTCGGCGCCGCCGAGGAGGCGCTCGGCGCGGAAGGCCTCCACCTGGTCAGCGACGGCATGTGGACGATTCCGCCGGAGGGCGAGACGGCGCGCAGCTACCTCACGGACAGCGTCGAGCGCGACGGCGTCGAAATCGCGACGAACATGAGCGCGTCCGCGCGCTACCACGCGATGGCGAACACGGACGAGCCAGCGGGCATGCGCCTGGACTCCCCGCACGTCTCCCTGGAAGCGGACACCGTGATGCCGGAAGCGCTCATCACGTCCATCCAGCCCCACTACCAGGTGCCCCAGGCCGTCGACCTGCCGACGTACTTCCGGTACGCGCTCCGGTTCACGGCGCCGCTGCTCGCGCTCTGCGTGAACTCGCCGCTGTTCCCGCCAGACCTCTACGACGCCGACGCCACGCCGGAGGAGATTCTCGC
>JBDGQF010000034.1:0-1314 GCA_042219255.1 Halobacterium sp.
CCCGACCGGCACCGGCCGCGGCGGCCCCGGCTACGAGTTCGCGGACGAGTTCCACGACGACCTCCGCCACGACCAGGCGGGCGTGCTGTCGATGGCGAACTCCGGCCCGGACACGAACGGCAGCCAGTTCTTCATCACGCTGGACGCCCAGCCACACCTCGACGACCGGCACGCGGTCTTCGGGAAGGTCACGGACGGCATGGACGTCGTCGAGGAAATCGGCAGCGTCGACACCGACCGCAACGACCAGCCTGAGCGCGAAATCCTCCTCGAGTCCGTCGAGATTCACGACTGAGCGCCCCGCACCCACGTTCCTCCATTTTTCGCGCCGCACAGCGACTGCCGTGGACGCATTCCGCTCCAGCCTCTGCCGGTGACCTCCCTCCCGGCCTCCGTTGAAGTGGCGTGGGCGAACACGTTCGCGCCAACCCCCAACTACGACCACGGGTAACCGGCCGGCATGGCAGTCGGTACTGGCAGCCTGACACTCACAGTCGCAACTGGCGTCCTCCTGTTCGTCGTCGCGTGGGCCGTCGCGAACGCGGAGAACTGGCGGTCGTACACGCCGTTCGGCGACGGCGGCGCGTTCGGGCGCCGCGAGGAGCACGGACACACCGAGAAACCCGGCGGCGTCGTCCGCTGGCTCACCACCGTCGACCACAAGGACATCGGCGTCCTCTACGGCGCGTTCGCGCTGTTCTCGTTCGCGTGGGGCGGCATCGCCGTCCTCCTCATGCGCACGGAACTACTCACGCCGCCCATCGACGTCCTCGGCGCCACCGCGTACAACGCCCTGCTGACCACGCACGGCATCACGATGCTGTTCCTGTTCGGCACGCCCATCATCGCCGCCGTCGCGAACTACGTGATTCCGCTGCTCATCGGCGCCGACGACATGGCGTTCCCGCGCATCAACGCCATCGCGTTCTGGCTGCTGCCGCCCGGCGCCCTCCTCGTCTGGGCGGGCCTCGTCCTCCAGCCACTCGGCGTCGGCGTCCAGGGCGCACAGACCGCGTGGACGCTGTACCCGCCGCTGTCGCTCCAGGGCGCCAACCCCGGCGTCGACCTGATGCTGCTGGGCCTCCACCTCACTGGCGTCTCCGCGACGATGGGCGCCATCAACTTCGTCGCCACCATCTTCACCGAGCGCGGCGACGACGTCACGTGGGCGAACCTCGACATCTTCTCGTGGACGATGCTCGTGCAGTCCGGCCAGATTATCTTCGCGTTCCCCCTGCTCGGCAGCGTCCTCGTCATGCTGTTGCTCGACCGGAACTTCGGCACGACGTTCTTCACCGTCTCCGGCGGCGACCC
>JBDGQF010000325.1:0-1298 GCA_042219255.1 Halobacterium sp.
ACGAGCGGTTCTTCCCGGGCGGCGAACCGGCCAACGAGGACATCGCGGACGACGACTAGCTCGTCCGCGCGCGGCACAACTTAGAAGTCACCCCACTCGTTTCTTCGCGTATGTCGAACGAGGACGACGGGCCGGCCCTGCGCTCGGAGGCCGCCAGCTTACACGACGCCGACGACGCCGTCCCCGACGAGGCCGGCGAGGTCGAGATTACGCGCATGGCACTGCGCGGCGGCGGCTGGATCGGGTACTCCGAGGACGCCGTGTTCGTCGTCGACGGCGACGACCGCATCAAAGTCCCGAAAGACGCCGTCGAGGGGCTCGCGCTGCGCACGCTCGAGTTCGACGTCGCCGTGATGAGCCTGCTACTGGTCGGCGTCGGCGTCTACGTCGCCCTGGAACGCAACCCGCTCGTCGGCGTCGCGTTCGCTGCCGTCGGCGTGTACAGTTCGTACCGGACGTACCAGCAGCGCTACGAACTCGTCGTCGACGTCGAGAACGAACCCAAGCCACTCAGCGTCCACCCAGAACACCCGAAGGAGTGCCACCGGACGCTCGTCGAAGAAGTCAGAGACCACTAACCGCCCGCCCTGCGCAGTTCACTCCACTCAGTTCTCCGCTCGGTCGCCGCCTCAGACTGACTCCAGGCGCGGCCCGCGCTCGTCGCCGCGCAGCGCGTAGTCGCCCGCCAGCACCACGCTGTCACCGGCGGAGAGCGCCTCGTCGGCGAGTTGCGCGGTCACCTTGACGCCGCCCTCGAAGCGCGCGACGCCGAGGTGGTTCGGCTCGCGGACGCCCGACGGCGTCACCCGGGACACCGTGACCGCGACCAGTTCGCCCTCGCCCAGCGGCGTCTCGCGGAACTGCTCGCCGCCACAGACCTGACACCGAGCGCGGTCGTACGCCCACGTCTCCCCACACGTCTCGCACACTGTCGCGTCCGCGGACAGGCGTTCCGCGTCCGTCATTCCGCCACCTCCAGAATCGAACAGACGGCGTTGTTCCCGAACCCGGCGACGTTGACTGCCAGGCCGGTCTCGCAGTCGACCTGCCGGCCGTCGGCCTCGCCGCGCAACTGCCAGACGAGTTCCACGAGTTGGGAGACGCCGGTCGCGCCGAGCGGGTGGCCGCGCGCCTTCAGGCCGCCGCCTGGGTTCACCGGCAGGTCGCCGTCGAGCGCCGTCTCGCCGTCCATCGTGGCTGCCCAGGCCTCGCCCGCGCTGTAGAAGCCGAGTTCTTCGAGTTCGAGGAGTTCGAGGACGGTGAACGCGTCGTGGATGCACGCCACGTCGACGTCGCCC
>JBDGQF010000435.1:0-1294 GCA_042219255.1 Halobacterium sp.
CGGTCGGCGACACGGTCTACGAGACGCTGCCGTACGCCGCGAAGGACGGCGGCGAAATAGCCGTCGACCCAGTGGAGTTGTTCGACGTCGCGCCGATGTACGGCGAGTTGGGTGACGTGGGCGTGGATTCGCACGTGGTGGAACCGGACTACGACACCGGGTACGACGACGCGTCGCTAGTCGGCGCGGCCGCGCGCCACTACGCTGAGACCGGCGAGTTCGCCGCCGAACTCGTCGCTGCCGTGGCGGAGTCGGAGGCGCCGTCGTACACGTACGGCTACTATCCGGTCGTGGACACAGTGAGTCACCGTTATGGCCCGGACAGCGAGCAGTACGGCGCGCAGGTCGCAGCGGTCTGCGGCGCGCTCGAACGTGCGTTCGACTCGCTCGACGACGAGACGGCTGCGGCGACGGTCGTCTGCCTTGTCGCCGACCACGGCCAGGTGCCCGTGGACTCGCCGACCGAACTCGGCGAGACGGGCGTGCTGGAGCACGTGCCGACCGACCGCTCCGGCGCGCCGCTCGTCCTCGGCGGCCCGCGGAACGTCCACCTGCGCGTCACCGACGAGGCGGCAGCGCGCGAGTGCCTGGCTGACGTCGACGCGCTCGTGCTATCGAAGGACGAGGCGCTCGACGAAGGACTGTGGGGCCAGGGGCAGCCCGAACCGGCGTTCGAGCGGAACTGCGGCGACCTCGTCGTGATTCCGCGCACGGACGCGCTCTGGCACGAGGGCGAACCCGACGAACTCGCGCTCGCCGGCATGCACGGCGGCCTCCACCCCCAGGAAGCACTCGTTCCGTTCGGTGTCGCGCGCGCCAGCGACCTCGTCTAGTCTTGGCGGCCGGAACGGCGACGGCGGAGAGCGCGGGTGGCACCGGTTGCAGATACTGCAAGCCATAAGCCCCTCGGGCCGTATCGTCCGATAATGAACGGCAATCGGTTCGGGCGGCTCTTCCAGGTGACGACGTACGGCGAGAGCCACGGCCCCGGGATGGGCTGTGTGGTGTCGGGGTGTCCGGCAGGCGTGGAACTCGACGAGGAGACGATTCAGCGCGAACTCGACCGGCGCAAGCCCGGCCAGTCAATGATTACGACGTCCCGCGGCGAACCGGACGAAGTGAGCATCCAGTCCGGCCTCCAGGACGGTTACACGACGGGGACGCCCATCGGGATGACCATCCAGAACAAGGACGCGCAGTCCGGGAAGTACGAGCCGTTCGTGACGGCGCCGCGGCCGTCCCACGGCGACTACACGTACTCCGCGAAGTTCGGCACGCGGAACTGGGGCGGCGG
>JBDGQF010000047.1:0-1289 GCA_042219255.1 Halobacterium sp.
GCGGCAGCGAGGTGTCCACGGGGCCGTTCTCGCGGGCGTCACAGCTCACGGAAGCGCAGAAGGAAGCGTACAGCCTCGTGTTCTTCCACACTGGCCTCGTGCAGGCGGTCTGCTCGGGACTGGTCGCCGGCCAGATGGGCGAGGGCAGCGTCAAAGCCGGCGCGAAACACGCGACCGTGATGCTCGCCATCGCGTACGGCACGTTCCTCCTCATCGGGTGACTGCATGACCGACCAATCCGACGACGGACGCGGCGAGCGCGCCGTCCACGAGACGTACGACCGCATCGCCACACACTTCTCGAAGACCAGGGAGTACGCGTGGCCGGAAGTCGAAGAGTTCCTCGACGGCCGCACCGCCACCGTCGCGGTGGACGTCGGCTGTGGAAACGGCCGCCACACGGAACTGCTCGCGGACTGCGCCGACCACGCCGTCGGACTGGACGCCAGCACGGGCCTCCTCCGCGAAGCCAGCGAGCGCGCCACAGAACGCGGCTTCGACGCGAGTCTCGTCGCCGGCGACGCCGCACGCCTCCCCCTCCGGGACGACGCCACCGACCTCGCCGTCTACGTCGCGACGCTCCACCACCTCCGGAGTCGGAGCGCGCGCGTCGCCAGCCTCGACGAAATCGCGCGCGTCCTCACGCCGGACGGCGCCGCGCTCGTGAGCGTCTGGAGCACCGAACACGACACCTTCGACCGCGACCACGGCTTCGACACCACCGTCGACTGGACGCTCCCCGGCGGCGAGACAGTCCCACGGTTCTACCACGTCTACGACCCCCAGGAGTTCCGAGACGACCTCGACGCCAGCGCCCTCGCCGTCCAGGACGCGTTCGTCTCCAGCGGCAACTGTTACGCCGTCGTCCACTCGGAAGGGAAACTCCCATAAACGACCGGAGGGAACTGTCACCTGAGCACCGATGGTGAGCAAAACCGACGGTTTTGCGAACCACGGTGCGAACGAAGTGAGCACCGATGGTCTAGTGGCAGGACCTGAGCCTTCCAAGCTCATGGCCCGGGTTCAAATCCCGGTCGGTGCACTATTCGTCGCTCACGTTCGTTCGCGACAGAACAGCGCAGCCGACCGACCTCACGCTCGCTACGCTCGCGTGAGTCCCGGTCGGTGCATTCCTCATCTCTTCCGTCATCCTGAGCCTTCCAAGTTCATGGGAGCAAACCTGAGCGGAGCGAAGGTCTGCGACCTCGAAAGACGAGCGTCGCGAGTCTTCCGGTGGCCCGGGTTCAAATCCCGGTCGGTGCACTATTCGTCGCTCACGTTCGTTCGCG
>JBDGQF010000237.1:0-1267 GCA_042219255.1 Halobacterium sp.
ACTACGAACTCCTGCCGGACACCACGAAACTCCTGATGGTCGGCCTGATGTGGGTCGGCCGCCTAGAAGTCCTCCCCGTGCTCGTGTTGTTGACGAAGGCGTACTGGACGTCCTGACGCGTCTTCGGGACGTCGGCGCTGCCGGCGGCACGCCCGCCGACTGTTATCCGAGCAGGCGTTCGAGCAGCGACCGACTGCGTTGCTTCTCCGCGAGGACGACCGAGCAGTCCACGTCGTAGAGGACGTCGAGCACGAGCGACCCGGAGACGAGGCGTTCGAGGAGGCCGCGCTCGGTGGCGCCGACGACGAGTAGCGTGGCGTCCGTGGCGGCCGCCGCGATGGCGTCCTCGACGTCGCCGGACTCCACGCGCAGGTCGGCGTCCGCGAGACCGTGGTCGTCCGCCCAGGATTCGAGGAACGCGCGGCCGTCCTCGGAGTCGTCGGCGACGTGCAGCAGCGTCACGTCGCTGTCGAACTGCTCGCGGAGGTAGCGCGCGACGGCGGCGGAGAGGTCGCTGTCCGGGCCGCCCGCCGTCGGCACGAGCACGCGAGACGGGTCGAAGCCGCGGTCTTTGAACACGAGCACGTCGCACGGCAGGTCGCCGGCGAGTTCGTCGACGGCGGACTCCGCGCGCCCGGGCGACCCGTGGCTGTCCGGCCCCCACCCCATTACGAGCAGGTCGGCGTCGTGGCTCTCGGCGGCGTCGAACACTTCCTCGAACGACCGGTGGGAGAGGATGGTGTGGGTCTCGACGGGGACGCCGAAGTCCTCGGCGTCGGCTTTCGCGTTCGCGAGCAGTCGCTCGCTGTCGGCGGCGTCCGCGAACTCGTCGAGGTGGTCGCTGGCGTACGAGAGACTGGTCTGGTCGGGGACCTGGACGATGTGGACGGCGACGACGCGGCCGCCGTTGGCTTTCGCGGCGGACGCACCCAGGGAGATGAGTTCGGACTCGTGTTCGGGGTTCGCCAGCGGCACGAGCACGCGGTAGTCGGAGCCGTCGGGCGCGAGCGTCTCCGCGGCGGAGACGGCGGCGTCGGGCGCGGCCTCGGAGTGGCGCTGGAGGTGCTGGGAGAGGATGCCGGTCTTCGTCGCGTGGTTGCGCGCGTACACAAGGTACCACGCGGCGGCGAACACGACGAACGCGGCGGTGCCGGCGATGATGACAGGGTTGATGAACGCGATGAGCGCGAACGACGTGACGGCGCCGAGAATCGGCGTCACCGGGTAGAACGGCACCGTGAAGTCCGGGTCGTACTCGGGCGGGTCG
>JBDGQF010000474.1:0-1206 GCA_042219255.1 Halobacterium sp.
GTTCGCGACGGCGCGCAGGATGCTGTCCGCGTCCACGTCGCCGGCGGCGACGTCGCGGAACTCCCTGGCAGTGTCCAGACGGAGGTAGTACGTGGACGCGAGCACGCCCAGGCGCGTTGCGGAGAGGCCGAGGTCGTCGTCGGTCTCCACGAAGCCGTCCTCGACGAGCGAGTCGAGGGTGTCGCGTACGCGCTCGCGGAGGTCGGCGAACTCGTACGCTTCGGGTTCGGACTGCGCGCGCTGGTAGTAGAACGTCGTCTCCAGCCAGTCCATCACGTCGCCGAGGCCGCGAATCGTCCCCATCGCGATTTCCGCGTTCAGGTGTTCGGCGAGGTTGCCGGCGAGCCGTGACTCGATTTCCTTGCCCTCGCGGAGGAGTTCCCGGTACATGTCGGCGTCCGAATCGTCGCAGACCACCCAGCCGTAGCCGACGTCGTCATAGCCCGGTCGGCCCGCGCGCCCGAGCATCTGGAGGACGTCCAGCGGACTCATGTCCACTTCGCCCTCCAGTGGGTCGTGGAGTTTCGTGTCGCGGATGACGACGCAGCGCGCGGGGAGGTTGACGCCCCACGCGAGCGTCGACGTCGAGAACAACACCCGGATTTTGCCCTCGCGGAACCACTGTTCGACGAGGTTCTTGTCGTGCGTGGAGAGGCCGGCGTGGTGGAACGCGACGCCGTCCAGCACCGACTTCCGGAGCGTGGAGTTGTCCAGTTCCTCGGTGTCCGTGTGGAACTCGTAGTCGCCGCGAGAGCCCACGGGGATGTCGCGCTCGCCGATTTCGTCCCTGGTCTTCTCCGCGGCCTGCACGGTGTCCTGCCGGGAGGACACGAACACGAGCGCCTGGCCGTCCTCCCGCAGGTGTGGTTCCGCGAGGTCGAGCGCGGTGAACAGCCGCCGGTACTTGTCCGCGAACGGGTTGTCGCCGTGCGTGTACGTCCGCACGCCCGCGTGCAGGTCGACCGGCCGGTACTCGTCGCCGAACTCGAAGGTGGTCTCGGGCGTCGCGTCCAGCCACGCCGCGACGTCGTCGATGTTCGGCATCGTCGCGGACAGCGCCACCACCCTGGGGTCGCAGAGCCGGCGCAGCCGCGACACGACGACTTCCAGGACGCTGCCGCGCTTCTCGGAGTCCAGGAGGTGGACTTCGTCGATGACGACGCAGTCGACGTCCGTGACGAACGAGTACCGCGGCGAGTCGTGCTT
>JBDGQF010000309.1:0-1197 GCA_042219255.1 Halobacterium sp.
CGTCCCGCGTGACGGACGGCTTTGCTTTTACTTCGGCGACGGTCGGCGGCACCGATAGCACGGACGCCGTCGTGGACTGCTACGAGCGACTCGACCGCGAGGACGTCCAGTACGTGCTCGTGGCGGGCATCGCGCCCGCGTGGTTCAACGTCGTCGACTTGCACGCCGTCCACGACGCCGTCGAGCGGCCCGTGCTCTCCGTTTCCTTCGAGGAGAGCGCCGGCCTGGAATCGACCATCCGCCGCGAGTTCGGCGGCGACGCGCGGACGCGGCGACTCGACACGTACGAGCGACAGCCGGCGCGCGAACCGGTCGACGTGAACGGCGAGCGCGTGTACGTCCGCAGCGTCGGCTGCGACGACCCGGAGGCGGTCGTCCGCGCGTTCACGCCAGAGGGCGGCCGGCCGGAACCGCTCCGGGTCGCGCGACTGGCGGCGCGGGCGGCCGACGACTACGCCCAGCGGTGATGCAGTCGCGGCGCCGATTCGTGTACGCTTAACTCCGCGGCGGTGGTCGAGTGGCGCATGAGCGACACCGACGCGATGGACGGCCTGGAAGTCTCGGGCTGTACGCGCTGCGCCGACCTCGTGGAGTCCCGCAGCCAGATTGTCAACGGGGACGGCCCCGCGGACGCGGACGTACTGTTCGTCGGCGAAGCACCGGGCGCCAACGAGGACGAAGAAGGCACGCCGTTCGTCGGCCGCAGCGGCGACGTCCTCGACGACGAACTCCGGGACGCCGGCCTCTCGCGGGCCGACGTCCGCATCACGAACTGCGTGCGCTGCCGGCCGCCCGAGAACCGCGACCCGCGCACGGAAGAACTCGCGAACTGCCGGCCGTACCTCGAACGCGAAATCGAACTCGTCGACCCCGACGTCGTCGTCACGCTCGGGAAAGTGCCCGGCGAACACCTCCTCGGCCGGGACGTCGCGGTGACGAGCGAGACCGGCGACGTCGAGCGCGTCGAACTCGGCGGCCAGCCACGCGACGTGTTACTCTGCCTGCACCCGGCGGCGACACTGTACGACGCCAGCCAGCAGGAAGCGTTCCGGGAGACAATCGAGAAAGCGGCGACGATAGCGGGCGCGGACGGCGGCCAGTCGCGCCTCGGCGAGTTCTAGTCCTGCTTCGTGGTGCGGCCGAGCCACTTGTTCGGGTCGAACAGGTCGCGGACGGCCTCCGTGAAGCTCTTGCCCT
>JBDGQF010000408.1:0-1193 GCA_042219255.1 Halobacterium sp.
TTGTCGAGGTGGACGAACAGCGAGCAGTTCTCGTCGACGCGCTGGTCGAGTTCCTCGCGGATGCGCTCGATGTCCGCGCCGTCGCGGAGCTGCCCGAGGACGTGGCGCATCTCGTCGGCGCGCTCGACGCGCGCCGACAGGACGACGATTCGGTCGCCGAGGTGGCCTTCGCTCTCCGCGCGCTCGAGTTCGACGTCCTCCGGGAGGAAGTGCCGGAGGGCGTCGGCGACGCGCTGCTCGTCCTCCGTGTCGTAGCAGAACGCCCGGAGGTCGATGTAGTGGAAGGGGACGGAACTCATTGCGTGAGCGTAGCCGCCGGACGCCTAAAAGCGTCGCCACTGCGGGACGCGGTGGACTCCCAGCGCGTGCTCCACTAGTCGCACTACTCGGACACGTCCGCAATGCGAACAGGTCGCTGCGGGGCGGCGCGCGCAACGTCCGAAACGAGCGCGTCAGGAGTCCGGGACAGTCAGTCCGCGTTCGCGTCCGACTGTGCGCCCGCTGGTGGGTCTGGGAGGTAGGTCGCCGCGACTTCGGCGACGCGCTTGGCGCCGTTCGCCCGCGGCTCCGGCGGTTCCACGTCGTCCAGGAGCGCTTCGACGTCCGCGATGGACTCCGCCGCGTAGAACCCAGTGGTCGCGGAGAGGGATTCGACGACGCCGCGCTGCTCGGACGTCTCCGGGAGCACGATGCAGGGCGTGCCCGCGACGGCGGACTCCATCACCGTCGAGTAGCCGCTACAGATGACGAGGTCGGCGTCCGCGACGTACGGCTGGAGGGACGGCTGGACGTCCCAGTCGTCGCCGCCGACGAGCGTGACGCTCCGGCCGCGCGCCTCGATGGCCGCCGACAATTCGTCCGGGTCGACGCTGAACGCAGACGGCACGACGAGCACGTCGACGTCCGCCGTCTCGCCGTTCGCCGCCGGCGCCATCGGCGGAATCTCGTCCGCGCCGGGAATCGTCGGGCCGCCCGTCCAGACTTTCGGCAGGAGGAACTGTTCGGCGCCCTGGCGCGCGATGCGGTTCCTGACCCACGCGCCGGCGCGCTCGACTGGGTCGTCGTAGAATCCCGCCGGGTCGTGCGAGACGTAGACGTAGCGCTGGCCGTGAACGGTCGCGGCGATGGCGGCGGAGATGTCGTCGGTGACGAGCAGCGCGGGGAGTTCGCGGTCGAACCACGCGCGGTACTGG
>JBDGQF010000473.1:0-1193 GCA_042219255.1 Halobacterium sp.
CCGCGGAGTCCGGGTTCGCGGCGGCGCTCGCAGCTGGCGTAGAAGCAGTCCATGTCGACGTGCAGGACGATGCGCTCCTCGCGGTCTGGCACCCCTGGGAGCCGTTCGCCGTCGGCCATCACACACGGGTACGGCGGGGCGGGCAATAAACGACCGGTGTGGCGTCGGTGTCGGGCGTGCGGCGACGACGGTGCGGTAGCGGGAGGTCGACAGGTCCAGCACGGCCGTCGCCGCACGCGCGGCGAGACGGACCCGAGAGCTAAGAGTGTTGTTCGAGGTCTGTCCGGACTGTCTATAGAATTCCCTGGGGTTCAGCGCATCGTCACCCACGCGAGGAGCGCGACGGCGACGAACTGGAGCGCGCGCATCACGAGGACGACGGACTGGACGGTGGGGTCGCTGGCGTACAGCATGTGCATGCTGAAGAAGAAGTACACCGCGACGGCGTTCTCGACGGCGAGCACGACGCTGAACGCGACGAGGCCGAGGACGAGCGGCGTCCGGAACTCGACGTAGTTTCGCACCCAGACGCCCGCGAGCGTGACGAGGACGACGAGGTTGACCGCGGAGAGCACCGTCGCCGCCAGCGTAGACGTTCCCATCGCCATGGCTAGTCGAGGTGTTCCACGACGTCCTCGAAGGCCTCGCGGTGGGCTTCGAAGCGGTCGGTCAGGAAGTACAGTTCGCCGTAGTCCTCGCCGCCGGCCTCGACGACGCCGTGGTCTTCGAGTTTGTCGAGGTGGTAGCGGACGGTGTTGTAGTCGACGTCGAGCATGTCACTCAGTTGGTTGGCGTTCCGCGGTCGTTCGTCGAGGGCGCGCACCAGTCGTGCGCGGTTCGCGCCGCCTCTCGTCGCCACGAACAGGTACCAGAGCGCTTTCTCCATCCTTTCGTCGTGTGTGACCGCATTCGGTGCGTCTCGTGTGAGCGTCCGCCGCCCGCCCCTATGAGCGTTGGGCAAACTCTCTCTAGAGTTGTCTGAGTACTCACGGGCACTCCCGTAAAACTACTGTTGGCTGCTCGACGAGTCGACGCGGCTGGTTCGACGTGGCCGGTTCGACGTAGTCGGCTCGGCGTGGATGGTCAGTGTGGGTGGTCGGCGTAATCGGGTCGGCGTGGGTGGTTCGGCGTGGCCGATTCGGCGTGCGCGGGCCGGCTACGGTTCCGGGACGATTTCGACGTCCGTCTCGTAG
>JBDGQF010000447.1:0-1189 GCA_042219255.1 Halobacterium sp.
AGTTTCGTCTCCAGGACTTCCAGGCGCTGTTTCGTGTACTCGCGGCAGTCGTACTCTTCGGCGACGGTGAGCGCTGTGTCCATGTACTTGTTCACGGACCCCTCGTGGACGGTGAGGTTCACGCGCCCGCCGCACTCCCGGCAGTCCCCCGTGAGGGGCATCCGCCGGTACTTCTCGCCGCAGTCCAGGCAGCGCGTCTCCTGCCGGCTGAACGCGCGGAGGTTCCCGAGCAGGTCGGGGAGGAAGTGGTACTCGATGACGCGCTCGGCGACGTCCGTCTCGTCGACGGACCGCAGTTTCCGGCCGAGTTCTAGCTGGGCGTCCATCTTCTCCATCATCGACCCGAGCGTCTTGTACGCCGACAGGCTCGGCCCGAGGTGGATGTCCGACGTGTCGTGAGTGTGGTCGAAGCCCGCGTACTCGGTGTCTGTGCCGAGGCTCTCCTCGGCGATTTCCACGAGGTCTTCGACCTCGCCGGGGTCGGCGAGTTCCCGCGTCGCCTCGTAGAACTCCCTGGGGTACTGGTCGACGACGTCCACGTTGTGCGCTTCGTCGTCGATTTCGCTGGGGTCGATGCGCGAGGACATCACCAGCGGCGCGTCCATCCGGCCGCCGCGCTTGTCCGGCAGATACGACTTCGAGAAGTTGATAAGTCCGTCCATCAACAGCATCACGCAGTCCTCGTCACCGTCGCACTGGCCTGCAGCAATGCCGTTTGCGAACAGAGAGTGCGTGTCGGCGACGGTCACGCAGTACGTGTACTCGACCTGACTCTCGACGTAGTCCACGGACGTTAGCTCGTCAGGCACTACCGAACCGCCGTCCGTTGCGACGGCCGCACCGGCAGCCGCTGTGTTTTGGTCGGCCCGTGGAGACGCGAGGAATGTTTCGTCGCCGTCGAGGTCGCGTGCTTCGACGCGCTCTACGTACCTTCCGGTCCAGCAGAGCAGTTCGTGGTCAGGTGTTACCGACAGTTCGCGACCACCCCGAGTTTCTATGCGCACCATGTGGTCGGGCGCAGGGTGTTTCGACACCGCCTCGACTGGCTTCCGGGTCACTTCGCCATCTTCAGTTATCGACGGTACGTACACGTCACCGTCGAGTTCCTGTACGAGCGCGCCGAAGTCGTCCTCGGCTGCGGCGTCCTCGTCGAGTCGGTCGTCGACCAGCGTCTCGACGTCGTCGTAGT
>JBDGQF010000357.1:0-1117 GCA_042219255.1 Halobacterium sp.
GTAAGTAGATGTCAGAGAGCACCCAGCAGTCCCGTAGCCGTGCAGTCATCGACGCACTCCACGAGCGACGCTCCGGCCACAACTTCGACCCAGACGAGGACATCGACGACGAGACTCTCGAAGCCCTCGTCGAGGACGCGACGCTCGCGCCCTCCTCGTACAACCTCCAGCCGTGGGAGTTCGTCGCAATCCAGGACGACGACCGAATCGACGAACTCGTCGACATCGCGTACGGCCAGGAACACATCAAGGAAGCCGGCACCGCGGTCCTCGTCGCCGGCCACACCGACCCGAAGACCGCAGACCGCGTCTTCGAGGAGTGGGTCGAAGCCGGCCGCGTCGACGAGGAGACCGCCGCAGGCATGAAAGAACAGACCGTCGCGGGCTACGAGAGCGACCGCGCCGGCCGCGACTACGCGATGCGCAACGCCGCGCTCGCCGCCCAGAACCTCCTGCTGTCGGCGCACGCCCGCGGCCTCACGGCCACGCCGATGACCGGGTTCGACTTCGAAGCGGCCGCGGAGTTCGTCGACCTCCCCGAGGACACCGTGCCGGTCGTCCTCATCGCCGTCGGCCCGAGCGGCGGCGAGGAACCCGAGCGCCTGCCGCGCCGCAGCGTCGACGAAGTCCTGCACCGCGAGTCCTTCTAACGCCGCGCACGCTCCTTGTTTTCACGCCGCACAGCCGTGCGGCCGGCCACACCGTTTACCCGTCGTCGCGGTGTGCGTCCCCACATGCCCGACACGTACGTCGACACCGAAGTCGAAGTGGAAGTGGACTCGACCGAACTCGAAGTGGAAGCCGGCGGGGAAGACGAGTTCGAGGCGGAACTGGACGCGCCAGGCGTCTCCATCGAAGTGGAAGCCGAAATCGAGGTCGCCGGCGAGGAGAGCGAGACCGAGGAAGAAGCCGAAGCGGACGAAGAGGAGTACCTCGAACCGGAGGCCGAGGGGATGGCGCCCGGGACGGCCGAGACGGAGGAGGAGGACGGCGACCTGGGGCGTTCCGACCTCGAAGACTAGAGTTCCAGCCAGCGCGTGGACAGCGACTCGTCGGGGAGGTGCCAGCGCTGCCGCGGGTCGTCGTCGTCGGCGACCTCCACGACGGCGTCGAACTG
>JBDGQF010000076.1:0-1114 GCA_042219255.1 Halobacterium sp.
ACGCGATGATAGACGCCTTCGAGGAGAACGACGTCGAGGCCCGCGCCTACAAGACTCGGATGGGGCGGGGCGCCGAGCTATACTAGCGGACAGACGCCACCTCCTCCCCCCTCACGCACCGGCGGTGCCGCGCTCCCGCCTCGACCGATGCGCGCCAGCAATCAAATCATGGCCCGCACTGGTCCCGTTCTGGTATATAAAATCTCGCAGGAGTGGAACGCACGCTGGCGGCAGTGTACTCGCGCGCCTGCGGCGCGCGAGTTTCACCGTTCGCCAAAGGCGAGCGGTCGCGAGGCCTGACTACCGCGGCGCGAGTGAAACGAGCGCCGCGACTGGAAGGCCGAAGCGATTTTTGGTGCAGATGTTTGCCGCGGAGGCGAGCGGCGAAGCCGGTCGCCGGAGCGTGCAAAAAGGTGCTAGTGCTGGTGCCCGGTCGCCTCGCCGAAGCTCTGGCCGAAGCGCTCCTCGAAGAGGTCCAGAGCGACTTCCTCGATGTCCTGGAGCTTCTGGTCGGCTTCGCCCTGGGAGTGGTGGACCGTCGCGTGGATGCGCTGGGCACAGGAGAACAGCGCGAGGTCACCGACGACTTCGGCGTCGCTCTGGTCGCCCTCCGCGAGCATCTCCAGCAGTTCCTCGGGGAGTTCGACTTCGTCCTCGCTGTCCGGGGCCTCGATGCTGACAGTGACAGTTTCGGTCGCCATGCCACCGCTTCGGCTCTCGGCGTTAAGAGCGTTCGGCACTCTCCTCGATTGCGGCGCGGATGAACGCGTTCACGCGTTCGACGTAAATCCCCCTCACTGCGTGTGCTTCGGGGTCGATTTCGGCCGGCAGGTCGGCGACGACGTCCTGCAGGTCTACGTCGAGTTCGGCGGGCGCGTCGCCCTCGCCAGCACGCTTGCGCGCGGCGAGAGTCCGGGCGGCGTCGACGAGCGAAGCGTCGAAGCGGTCGCCCTCCTGGGCCAGGAACGCCGGGAAATCCAGCGCGGGGAACCGGTGGGTGTCGCGGACGTACCGCGCGTAGAGGACGGCCCGAAGGACGTAGAGCGCGCGCCTCACCGTGGGCGAGTTGTCGAGATTCCCCTCGGCCAGCGAGCGGTAGTGATGGTAGAGTCGG
>JBDGQF010000387.1:0-1101 GCA_042219255.1 Halobacterium sp.
AGTTTCGCCATCAGGCGGCCCCACGAGCCCACGACGGGCTTCAGCACGCACGGGAAGCCGTAGTCCTCGATGGCGTCCATCGCGCTCTCCTTCGTGAACGCGACGGTGGTGTCCGGCGTCGGGACGCCGGCGTCCTGGAGCGCGAGGCTGTTCCGGACTTTGTCCGCGCAGACGGCCGCCGTCTCCGGCGTGTTGACGACCGGGACGTCGTAGTGGTCGCAGAACTCCGTGGCGTACTTGCTCCGACTGGTCGCCAGGCAGCGGTCGACCACGAGGTCGCAGTCCGGGATTGCGGCGTCCGTGCCGTCGAGGCCGAACCCGTGCTTGCGCACGTCGATTTTCTCGACGTCGTGGCCGCGCTCGCGCAGCTCGGCCAACAGAAGCTTCTCGTCCTGGCGAATCCGGGAGTAGAGGATTCCGACGTGCAACTTACTCCCCCCAGTCCTCGGCGAGGTCTGGCGCTCGCTCGAGGACCGGCGGGGCGGTGTCGACGACTTCCAGTTCGGTGCCACAGGTGCCGCAGTCGACGATTTCGCCGACTTCCAGGTCGTCGTGCAGGGTCAGGTCGTCCCCGCACTCGGGACATGTGCTCATAGCAACTGCACGTTGCCGCCGCTACCACTTAAACTAATCGGACTTGTCAAAGTATTTATACTAACTACAGTAACGTCTAACGGCGCGAAGGGCGCGAAAACAGGCGAACAGCCGAACCGTGTTCCATAGTTGGAATGTTGTCTCGTTGCCCCGGAAGGGGCGGTCGCGGCGCTCGCGGTCGTCGGAGCGGGGCGGCGACGGTGGCGGCCGCGGCGCTACGCATAGGACGCCACCTCCGCGGCCAGCGCGCGCTCGGCTTCGGCGAGCGCCGCCTCGCGTTCCGCCACCGACTCCTCGTCCGCTTCGATGCCCGCGACGACGTCCACGAGCGCGTCCCGCACCGCCTCCGGCGCGGGGCCGCCCAGCGAGTCGCGCTGCGCGACGCTCTCCACGGGGTCGAGCGCCGCCGCCACGACCTCGGGGTCGACGACCTCCGCCAGCGACTCGCCCGTCACTTCCTCGACGGCCGCCTCCACGGCAGCCATGTCTTCACCGTTCTCCGAGGCG
>JBDGQF010000095.1:0-1059 GCA_042219255.1 Halobacterium sp.
CCTGCTCGCGATGGACGCGATGCGGGTCGCCGCGCCCGACGAGGGCAACATGCACTTACTCGAACTCGTCGGCACGGACGACCAGAAAGAACGCTGGCTTGGGCCGCTGGCGGACGGCGACATCCGCTCTGGGTTCGCGATGACGGAACCCATGCAGGGCGCGGGCTCCGACCCGAAGATGATTCGCACGACCGCAGAGCAGGACGGCGACGAGTGGGTGATTAACGGCCACAAGTGGTGGACGACGCAGGGCTCGGAGGCGGACGTCCTCATCGTGTTCGCGCGCACAGACCAGGACGCCCACCCCTACGAGGGGTGTTCGACGTTCATCGTGCCGAAGGACACCGACGGCGTGAACGTCGTCCGCGACATCCCCCACGTCGGCGGTGGCGTCGCAGGCGTCAGTCACGCTGAAATCACGTTCGACGACGTGCGCGTCCCCGAGGAGAACCTCCTGGGCGGCCTGCACGAGGGCTTCGAGAACGTGCAGTTGCGCCTCGGCCCCGCGCGCCTCACGCACTGCATGCGGTACTCCGGGATGGGCCAGCGCGCGCTCGACATCGCGAAAGCGTACGCCAGCGAGCGCGAGGCGTTCGACGGCCCGCTCAGCGAGAAACAGGCGCTCCGGCACCGCGTCGCCGACGCCGAGACCCGCCTGCACGCCGTCCGCACGATGGTCAGGCACGCCGCCGACCGCATCGCCGCCGGCGACCAGGCGCGCGTCCCCGTCTCGATGTGCAAGGTGTTCGCCGCGAACACCGTCCAGGACGCCATCGACCTCTCCATCCAGGTGTGTGGCGGGAACGGCATCGGGAAAGACCTCCCGCTGGCGGACTTCTACGAGAACGTCCGCCAGTTCCGCATCATCGACGGCGCCGACGAAGTCCACAAGCGCGTCATCGCACGGGACGCGTTCAGCGACGTCGACGACTGGGAACTCGACGCTGTAACGCGGTACGGCGACCCCGTCACCGAACGCTGAACCACCCCGTGCGGGCGGTTACAGGCGCGCGGTGAGGACGTCGCGGTCTTCGATTGCCTCGATGACGTGCTCGGCGA